>CAJUCB010000018.1:0-5693 GCA_910584805.1 uncultured Oscillospiraceae bacterium | reverse complement strand
CATAGGGGCAGTTGAACATCTCCGGCAGCAGCGCCAGGTTGGCCCCCTGGGCCGCCGCCTGTTCCAGCAGGGCATCCGCCCGCCGCAAATTCTCACCCTTGTCCTCTGTCACCTGCATTTGGCACAGCGCCAGTATACACTTCATCTGCCCCGCTCCTTTCTCATTGCCCTTGTCTCAAGTCCTCGCCTCGCCCACCAGGGCGCTGGCCCCCAGCCGTTCCGCCCCCAGCTCCAAATAGGCCTGGGCGTCCTCCAAGGTCCGCACCCCGCCGGAGGCCTTCACCAGCACAGAGTCCGGCAAATTCTCCCGCAGCAGGGCCACATCCTCCCGGGTGGCCCCTCCCGTGGAGAAGCCTGTGGAGGTTTTCAAATAGTCCGCCTCCGCCTTGGCCACAATTTGGCACAGCTTCTGCTTCTCCAAATCCGTCAGCAGGCAGGTTTCAATAATCACCTTCAACGGCCGCCCCAAGCAGGCCGCCTTTACCCCGGCGATCTCCTCTTCCAGCTTCTTCCAGGCCCGGTCCTTCACCCAGCCGATGTTGATGACCATATCGATCTCGCTGGCCCCGTTTTCCACAGCGTCCTTGGTCTCAAAAATTTTCGCCGCCATGGTGTTGTACCCATTGGGGAAGCCGATCACCGTGCATATTTTCAGGTTCCCCTGGACATACTCCACAGCCTCCTTCACATAGGCCGGCGGGATGCACACCGTAGCGCATTGAAACTCCATGGCCTCATCGCACAAGCCCTTGATCTGCTCCCAAGTACACTCCGGCTTCAGCAGGGTGTGGTCCACATGGCGGAGGATTTCCATCTTATCCATACCATTGTCTCCTTTGCTCTCTGATTTATGTTTGGTGCCCTTAGTTTACCATATTCCACCGTCAGATACCAGCGCAACACTGGAAACGCTGGATTTTTCTTTTCTGTTAAAACGCGCCCAGCCGCACATACTACTCCCGCGGCTGCACCGCCGCCAACTTGTATCAACGTATAAACGCGATAGAGACCAAAGAGAAAAAAACAGGAAAGGAGGGAACGTATGGCTCGCAAACTGATGACCGCCGCTCTCATCCTCACCCTTGCCCTCACCGCCGCAGGCTGCGGCACGAAAAACGCCGGGGCCTCCGCCCGCAACTGGGTAGACGGCTATGACCGCACCTACGAGGCCACCGGCGACGGCCACTACGCCGCCGACAACCAGGGCCAAGTCAAGGGCTACGGCGCCCACAGCAACGACACCGGCCGTGACGTCACCGACAGCCTCAAAAACGCTGGCCGTGATGCCGCCAACGGCGCCAAGAACGCTGGTCGGGACGTGGCCAACGGCATGAAGGACGCCGCCCAAAACATTGGCGACGCCGCCGAGGATGCCCTGGACGACATGGGCAACGCCGCCAAGAAGTCCTCCCAGCAGCTCACCAACAACCACTAACCCTTTCTAATTATTCTATGGAAACGGCACCCCCAGCGCACGCGCCGGGGGTGCCGTTTTCCGTGTGCCCAAAGGGCCTCACTTTTTTCCACCCGGGGAGGGGGGTCTGCCCCTTCTTAAAGGGTCAAGGAGGGGGCAGAATACACCCGGTCCTTCAGCTCACTGTTGAGCATATACAGGCCCTTGGAGTCGCCGCCATAGAGCTCCATCTTGGTAATCATGTCCGCGGCGTTCTTCTCCTCCTCGCCCTGCTCCTTCACGAACCAGTCCAGCACCTGCATGGCCCGGTAGTCCTTGGCCTCAAAGGCGGCGGCATAGATGCCATTGATGAGGCTGGTAACCAGCTTTTCGTGCTCCAAGCCGGCTTTCAGGGGGTCCATGTGGTCCTTGAGCACCTTGTCCGGCTGCTTGATGGCCCCCAGGGTCACCTTTTCGCCATTGTTGTGGAGGTACTGATAGAACAGCATCGCGTGAGACTGCTCCTCCTGGGCCTGGATGCGGTACCAATTCTCAAAGCCATCCAAGCCGACGGAGGCATAGTAGTTGGCAAAGTCCAGATACAGGTAGGCGGAGTAGAATTCATGGGTGATCTGCTCATTGATGAGTCTTGCAACGGTTTCATTCATGGTGGGGTTCCATCCTTTCTGTGAGAAAATTTTTGCAAACACATCATAGCACTTTTGCCCCGGATTGAAAAGAGAAACTTTCCCCGCCCCGGTAAATTTTTCCCCCTTCATGAAATCTTCATCTCCCCTCTGTATCATCTTAAACTCTGTCCTGCTATACTAAACACAACAAGGGGCAGCCGCCCCAATCCAGAGAAAAGGAGCCATCCGCCATGAAAAAGACCCTCCAAGATGCCGCCGTCTTTGGTATCTTCCTTGTCTCCCTGGCCCTGGCCGCCTGCGCCCCCGCCCCCAGCCAGCAAGCCAAGTGGACGGACAGCCAAGGCATCTACGCCACCACCCTGCACAACAGCGGCGAGGACGAGAGCACCGCCGCCTACCTGGCCATCGCCCAGCGCAGCCAGCAACTGCTGGCGCAGCTGGAAGCCCACACCGCCACATTTGTTATGGACGCCTACAATTACCAGTCCATCGACGACCATGGCACCCCCCTCTACACCATGAATGCCCACGACCTCCCTGTGGAGATCGCCCCCAACGGCCACTGCATCCGGGTCAGCCCCAATTATTTTGCCCAGAATCCCATTGAGACCGCCGACGGCTCCCCCCTTCTGGACCAGCTGGTCCAAGACCCCCGCACCCTGAACCTCCTGGTCCCGGAGCAATACCGCAGCCAGGAAGCGGACCTCCTCGCCGCCCATCTGGCGGACTTCTATTTTCAAACAGTCACCGCCACCAATGATTACAACGAGATGTCCGGCCAGCCGGAGCGCCTGTCCCTCACCCCGGCAGACCTGTCCATCCACCTGATCTACGTCAAGGACGGCCAGCGCTATTTCACCTACCGGGCCGACTGCGCCCCCCAGACCGGCAACTGGATCACCGACCCTGTGGTGCAAATCTATAACGGCAGCATTCACTGTAATTACGCCCACAGCATCCTCTCCCAGTGGGCCTATTACCCCTCCCAAGCCGGCAGCGCCGAAGCCGCCTATCAGGAGCTTCTCCCCTACATCACCGCCTGCGGCGCCCAAAACAGCCTCCGCAGCCTGAAGCCCCTCGCCCCATGATGCCCCTTCACGCATAACCACCCCGTTTCCTGTCCAAACTATGGAAAAGGAAACGAGGTGGTTTTTTGCAAGTACGCGACATTATGAACCAGAATGTGGTCAGCATTGAGCCCGGGGAGAGCGCCGCCCTGGCCGCCCGGCTCCTGGCCCGGCACAACCTGGGGGCCCTCCCGGTCTGCTCTTCCAAGGGGGTCCTCCAAGGCATCGTCAGCGACCGGGATATCGTCCTGCGCTGCGTGGCCACCGAGGAGGACCCCTCCGGGCTGAAGGTGGGGGAGATCATGACCCGCTATCCCTGCGCCATCGCCCCGGAGGACGACGTGCGCCAGGCGGCCCAGCTCATGTCAAGCAAGCAGATCCGCCGCCTGCCGGTGGTGGAGCAGGGCCATGTGGTGGGGATGGTCTCCCTGGGGGATTTGGCCAAATGCGGCCGCTATGAGATGGAGGTCTCCCGGGCCCTTCTGGACATCTCCGAAAACATCCGCCAGCCTTAAACCTGTTCCAGCAGGCTCCGGATGCGCCCGGCGTAGTCCCAATCCTCCTTGGCCAATTCCAGAAACAGCTGGGACAAGCTGGGGTCCCCGCAGCCGTCTGCCCCGGCCAGGCAGGCGGCCATGCACGCCTGCTCCCGCATAAAGCGGCGGCGCAGGGTGCCTAAGTACGAAGTTGCCGGGGGGAAGCCCTCCCCCTCCGGCCAGTAGCGCACGCCGGAGATGAGGAACTCCGCCGCCGAGAGCCGTTTGGCCTGGCGGAGCTTTTCCTTCCCCAGGGTGGCGAACACCCGGCCTGGGCCACCCCCCACCCGCCGGGACAGCCGCTGGTACTCCTTCCAATCCCCGATACAGCGGCGGATCAGCTCTTGGATCAGGGGCACCCAGTCCATACAACTGGGCCCCAGCACACACAGGGATTCCCAGCCGGGGAAATCGTTGTTGGGATGGTCCGTGCAGGGGGGCACCGGGAGCACCTCCTGGGGCGGTTCCGGGGTCTGGCCGGGGGGTGTCCCCTCCTCTGGGCCGTTCTCCGGGGGGAGTTCCCCCTCTGTATCTCCTGGTCCCGGCGCGGGTTCTGTGGCCGGGGGCTGGGCCTCCTTGGGCTCCATCTCTTCCCCCCAGGCGATGGGGCAGCTCTCCCGGCTGCCTGTCATCACCCGCTTCCATACCCGTTCAAAGACCTCCTTCTGGTCCTCCGGCATACTGGCGTTCAGCCGTTCATCCATGGCGCAATACCTCCTTTTTCCGTTTCTCTATCCTATGCGGGATGGTTGGATTTGGCAATCACTGGGGGAAATTCGATAATTTTTGCAAAATTTCGTTTTTATCCTTTCGATTTCCCCCAAAATGGCATATAATAGTGGTCTAATAGATGGCCCGCCGCCCCCGGCGGAGCCCAACGAAAGGGAGGGATGCCACCATGCTGCTTCGTGTCCTAGCGGTAGGGGATGTAGTCTCCGACACCGGGCTGGACTGCCTGCGCCGCCACCTGCGCCATCTGAAAAAAGAGCACGGGGTCCACTTCACCGTGGTCAACGGCGAGAATGCCGCGGGCCTGGGCCTGCTGCCCCACCACGCCGAGGAGATGTTGGACGCCGGTGCCGACGTCATTACCCTGGGCAACCACACTTGGAGCAAGCGGAAGATCTGTGACTATCTGGACAGCTCCCCCGCCATCCTCCGCCCTGCCAACTACGCCCCTGGCCTTCCTGGCCGGGGTTTTGGAGCCTATGACGGGCCGGAGGGCCTGCGCATAGGGGTGCTGAACCTCATGGGCCGCTTCCAGCTGGACTCCAACCTCTCCTCCCCCTTCCGGGCCGCCGACCGGATTTTGTCGGGTCCGGGGCAGGAGTGTGACGTGCTCCTGGTGGACTTCCACGCCGAGGCCACCAGCGAAAAGGGGGCCATGGGCTGGTATCTGGACGGCCGTGTCCAGGCGGTGTGGGGCACCCATACCCATGTTCCCACCGCCGACACCCAGATTTTCCCCCAGGGCACCGGCTTTCTCACCGACCTGGGGATGACCGGCCCGGACCGTTCCGTTCTGGGCATCCGCCCGGAGCACTCCATCAACCGTTTTTTAGGTGGGCTGCCCACCCGCTACGAGGCCGCCCCCGGTGCCGCCAAGCTCAACGCAGCCCTTTTCACCATTGACACCCAGCGCCGGGTCTGTGTGGATGTACAGCGCTGCGACATCCGGGAATGACCCCACACCGATCAACCAATCAAAGGAGGATGCTTACGTGCTGACCTTTCTTCACGGCGCGGACTTTCACCTAGATTCCCCCTTCCGCGCCCTCTCCCCCGAACAGGCGGCCCAGCGGCGGCAGGAGCAGCGCCAACTGCTCTACCGCATGGCAGACCTGGCCCAAGACGCCGAGGTCGACTTGCTCCTCCTGCCTGGGGACCTCTTCGACAGCCAGCGGGTACGGCCCGAAACCCTGGAGATTCTCTACGATGTCTTTGACAGCCTGGACTCCGTGGTATTCCTGGCCCCCGGCAACCACGACCCCTACACCGACCGCTCCCCCTACCGCACCGCCCAGTGGCCGGACAACGTACATATCTT
>CAJUCB010000017.1:31128-33062 GCA_910584805.1 uncultured Oscillospiraceae bacterium | reverse complement strand
GGCGGGCGTACTCGGCCCGGTTCAGCTCCCGCCTGGCGTCCCGGAACAGGCGGCGTTGGAGCTTCAAAAACTTCACCCGGTACGCCCCCCAACCCATAAAGTCCAAAAAGCGGTTCACCGCCGCCAGCATGGAGTTGATGGTGGTGGGGGCATACTGCTGCTGAAATAGGTGCTCCTTCCAGGCCGCCACCGCCTCCTTGGTCACTGGGCCCCCATTTAACCATCGGGCAAAGCCCCCCAGGTCCCGGAGATACTTCTCCACGGTTCCCCTGGCGCACTCCTCCTGGCGGAGATGCCCCATGAATGCCCTTCTGTCCTCTGTTGTAATTCGGTCCATATCAAACCCCTCCTGTCAGCATGATGGAACTATTTTACCTTGCGTTCCCCCAGTCTTGACAAGGAGTTTGCCCCTAAAACAAACTAACCCAGCGGGTTTTTGCTGCTCTGCACAGGGCAGCAAACCCGCTGGGCTGCTTGAACTATTTTCTTGCTGTGAAAACGCAAAAGGACCGCACATACTGTGCGGTCCTTTTGGCCTGCATGATACAGGTGGTGGAGACAACAGAACTCGAATCTGTGACCTCTCGCGTGTGAGGCGAGCGCTCTACCGGCTGAGCTATGCCTCCATATGGAAACGGCTGAGAAAGGTGGTGACCCGGACGGGACTCGAACCCGTGTTGCCGCCGTGAAAGGGCGGAGTCTTAACCGCTTGACCACCGGGCCGTTTTCAAATATGGAAACGGACAGTTTGTCCGTAATTTTTGGTAGCGGCAACTGGATTTGAACCAGTGACACCCCGGGTATGAACCGAGTGCTCTAGCCAACTGAGCTACGCCGCCATGGTCTTGCTCACCTCAGGAGCGAGGCTTAGTATATCGTAAAAACGCGCAGTTGTCAACGGTTATTTGCAATTTTTTCATTTTTTCTTCCCAATCAGCAGTTTCACCAAAACATCCGCCATGGTTTCCAGGTCTTCTCTGGGAATATACTCAAAAATTCCGTGGTAGTGGTAGCCCCCGGTGGAGAGGTTGGGACAGGGCAGCCCCAAAAAGCTGAGCTTTGCCCCATCGGTGCCCCCCCGGATGGGCTCATCCCTGGGCTCCACCCCCACGGCACGGAAAGCATCCCTGGCCCGCTGCAAAATCTCTGGATGGGACAGGAGCTTTTCCCTCATGTTGTAATAGCTGTCCTGTATCCCCAGTGTCACCGTCCCCGGGCCGTAGCGGCCATTCAGGTATGCAGCGATCCGCTCCAAACACTCTTTCCGGGCCTGGAACTTCTCCCGGTCATGGTCCCGGATCAGCCAGGACAAACGGGCTTGGCTCTCGTCCCCTTCCATGCCACACAGGTGGTAAAAGCCCTCATAGCCCGCGGTATAGGCCGGGGCCTCGGCGGCTGGGACCATGGCGATCAACTCCGCCGCAATGAGGCTGGCGTTTTTCATCTTCCCCTTGGCCTCCCCCGGATGGATGTTCACCCCTTGGACCATGACCTCCACCCCAGCGGCGTTGAAGTTCTCATACTCCAAGGTGCCCAGGGGGCCGCCGTCCACGGTGTAGCCGAAGTCAGCCCCCAGCTTATCCAGGTCCACATGGTCGGCCCCCCGGCCGATCTCCTCGTCGGGGGTGAAGCACAGGGCCACCCGGCCATGGGGCAGCTCTGGATGGGTCTGCAGGTGGGCTACGGCGGCGACAATCTCCGCCACCCCCCCCTTGTCGTCCGCCCCCAGGAGGGTGGTGCCGTCGGTGACGATGAGGGTCTTGCCCACGTTCTCCAAGAGGTCGGGAAATACCGCCGTCTCCATCACCACCCCCAGGGCCTCATTTAAGACGATATCCTCCCCGGTACAGGGGACTTGCCGGGGCTGGACATGCTCCCCAGAGACGCCGGGGGCGGTATCCAGGTGGGCTAGGAGGGCAATGGTGGGGGCCGTC
>CAJUCB010000017.1:26378-31118 GCA_910584805.1 uncultured Oscillospiraceae bacterium | reverse complement strand
GCCCTGGGGTGGCGGGGAGAAAGGCGTATACATAGCCTTTCCCGTCCAGCTCCACCCCCTCCAAGCCCAGCTCCCGCAGCTCCTGGGCGATGAGGGCCCCTAAGCTGCGCTGTTTTTCTGTGGACGGGATGGTCTCCGAAGCCTCGTCGGACTGGGTGTCATAGCGGATGTAACGTAAAAAACGCTGAGCTGCGGTCATGGTACTCTCTCCTTTTCCTCTCTCCAATTTGCCCTGTGGCCAGAAGGGCCTTCCCTATGCTATAATGGGGACAATCTTTGGTGGTTGGTGGTGATCCTATGCTTCACATTGCAATCTGCGAGGACGAGCCCTATATGGCATCTAAGCTGGAACAACTCCTCACGGCCTATTTGGACCAACGGGCGTTGGAGGCTCAAATCCAGTGCTATCCCCACGGGGAAGCCCTCTGGGCCGCCCGTACCACGGTGGACTTGCTCCTGATGGACATCAAGCTCCCCGGCCAGGAGGGCACGGAGGTTGTCGCAGGGCTGCGTTCCCTGGGGCTGGACTGCCCCGTGGTGTTCATCACCGCCTATCCCCAATATGTATTCCAGGCTTTCGATCTGGATGCCGTCCATTACCTCCTCAAGCCGGTGGAAGCGGATCGCCTCTTCCCTGCCCTGGACAAGGCGTTCCAACGGCTGCTCCAAGCCGGCTGTCCCGCCCTCTGGCTCCCCCAGGGAGCCGGTGGCCACAAGCTCCTGTGCAAGGATATCCTCTACGGCGAGGCCCTGGGCCATCAGGTGACGATTCACACTTTGGAGGGGATATATCCCTATCCCGGCACCTTGGATGCCCTACAGGCTGCTCTGCCCGCCCACTTTTTCCGCTGCCACAAAAGCTATCTGGTGAACCTGCACGCCGTCACCGGGAAGGAAGCCGGTGTGGCCCATGTGGTGGGGGGCGGCAAAGTATTGGTGGCCCGGCGCAGGCAGCGGGCTTTGGGGGAAAAGCTCCTGGAAAGCTGCCAGGGAGGTGACAGGATATGACCCTCCCTATGGCCCTCTTTTGGCTCTGTTCCAATGGCGTGACGTACTGCTTGGCCTTTCGCTTTCTGCTCCAAGCCACCGGGGTGCAGCACAGCCCCCACCGCCTTCTCTGGATGGCAGTCAACAGTAGTATAACACTTTTGATCCTAAGATATCAAATCCCGGGGGGATTTTTTCTCGCCGTTGGCTTCGCCCTGCTCTTTGCCAAGCTGGCCTGCCACCTGTCCTGGCCTGTCCTCCTGCCACCGCTGGCGGTACTGTTCACCCTCTACAGCTTCCTAGAGGGCCTCACCACCCTGGCTATGGCCTGGGCCGCTGGGTTCCTCCCCTCCCCCACCTGGGGCACCCTGTTCCAATGCGCCCTCTGCCTGCTGGGGAATGCCGCCCTCTGTTACGCCCTACGGATAAGCCAGCGTTTCTTCCTCCCAGGACAGCCCCCTTCCCCCGCAGCCCTCCTATTGCCCTGCGCCTGGATGCTGCTGACCCTCCGGGGCGCCCTGGGGCTGGACAGCCGCCAGTTTGAACCCCGCCTGGGTACCTTAGCCCTGGAAGGCCTCCTCTTCCTGGCCCTGGCCACGGTGGGCGGGGTTGCGGTGCTGTTCCTTCTGCTGCGGCTCTTCGGCCGCTTCACCCTCTTGCACCGCCAGCTCCAAGGCCAACAGCTCTGCTTGGAAGAGGCCCAAGCCCAGGCCACCCGCTACGCCTCCTTTCAGCACGACGTAGACAACCACCTCCTGGTCCTCTCCTCCCTGCTGCAAGAGAAAAACTACCCCACAGCCCAACGCTATGCCGCCAAGCTGCGCCGTTCCAGCCCCGTCCCCCAGGCCATCCCAGCCACTGGGTACGCCGCCTTAGACGCTCTGCTCCGGGAAAAATTGGCCCAGGCGGAGGACTGGGGCATTCGTCACCACTGCAAGCTCTCCACCCCCCCCACATGCCAGCTGGACGAGCTTGCCCTGTGTGCCCTCTTCGCTAACCTCCTGGACAACGCCATCCACGCCTGCCAAGGGCTGGCTCCGGAGGCACGCTGGCTCTCCCTGGACAGCAGCACCCGTGGGACGCTCCTATTCATCCAGGCCGCCAATGCAACGGCTTCTGGCGCGCCGTTCCGGGAGGGTACGGGATTGCAGAACGTCCGGCGCATCGCGGCCCAGTACCAGGGGAGCGTCCAGATTGAACAGGCGGCAGGGCGGTTCCGCGTTTGCGTCCTGCTCTGCGCCCCGCCCGGGTAAACTACCGTTTGCGCAGCCAGGGCGACCGTATGTGCAGCCCCCCTTTTCCTCCCGCGCGTTCCGCTCGATAGAAGCAGCAGAACCATCGAAAGGGAGGAATCATTATGTCGGTCACATTACGTCCCGATGCCGCCCGTCAGGCGGAACTGCAAACCCAAAAGCTGATGTTGGAAAACCAAGCCCTACTCCTCAAGGCCACCACCCCCGACGGCGGTGCCGCCCCCACCCAACTGCAAGCGGTGGTGGACGAAGCCCTGGAAGAGGTCTCCACCCAGCTCCAAAAGGCAAAGGCAGCCCCCCGCCTGGACAGCTACCAGGCACTGCCCCCGGCCCCCGCCCCCGGTGCCTACACCGTGGAACCGGACCCTGCCGGGTACCGCATCTCCTTCCAGCCCTATTCCGAAGGGTAAACAACGGGGACAAGCAGCGCGTCCATCTGCTTGTCCCCGTTAAATTTTTAAGGTTCTTCCCAGTGCTTCGCCCGCTCCACCGCCTTGTGCCAGCGGGCATAGTCCCCACTGCGGTCGGTTTGGGGCTGATAGGTCTTATCCAGGCGGCGGAAGTCCTCCAACTCCGCCAAGCTCTTCCACAGCCCTACGCCCAAACCCGCCAGGCAGGCCGCGCCCCAGGCCGTGGTCTCCACCACCTTTGGCCGCTCCACAGGAACGCGGAGCAAATCCGCCTGGAACTGCATCATAAAGTCGCTGACACTGGCGCCGCCATCCACCCGGAGCACCGAGACCTTCTGTCCCCCGTCCGCCTCCATGGCCGCGATGAGGTCCCCATTCTGGTAGGCAATCCCCTCCAACACCGCCCGGCACAGGTGGGCCTTGGTACTGCCGCGGGTAAGGCCCAGGACCGTCCCCCGGGCGTACATATCCCAGTGGGGGGCACCCAGGCCCGTAAAGGCCGATACCAGATACACCCCGCCGTTGTCCGCTACCCGCTCCGCCAGGATGTCACACTCATGGGAGGTCTGGATCAAGCCCAGCTCGTCCCGCAGCCACTGGATGGAGGAGCCAGCGTTGAATACACTCCCCTCCAACACGTAGGTTGTCTGACCTTGCAGCGTCCAGCCGATGCAGCTCAACAGGCCGGACTTGGCATATGCCGCTTTGGCCCCTGTGTTCAAGAGGGTGAAACAGCCTGTACCGTAAGTGCTTTTCAACTGCCCCGGGGCAAAGCAGCCCTGGCCGAACAGGGCCGCCTGCTGGTCCCCTGCCATGCCACAGATCGGCAGGCCTGCCAGGGCCCCCAGGTGGGGGACCCCAGGGGCGATGGTCCCCAAGTCCCCGCTGTTCTCCACGGGATTGGGGAGGCAGTGCATGGGCACCTCTAGGAGGCGGCACAGCTCCGCATCCCAACAGCCCTTGTGGATATCAAAGAGCATGGTCCGGCAGCAGTTGGAGACATCCGAGGCATGGACCTGTCCGCCTGTGAGGTTCCACAGGAGCCAACTGTCCACCGTCCCGCACAGCAGTTCCCCCGCCTGGGCCCGCTGCCGGGCACCGGGGATGTGGTCCAACAGCCAGCGGTACTTGGTGCCGGAGAAATAGGCGTCGGGCAGCAGGCCCGTCTTGGCCCGGATGGCCTCCCCATACCCCGCCTCTTGGAGCTGGGTGCAGAACTCCGCCGTCCGGCGGCACTGCCAGACGATGGCCCGTCCCACCGGCCGCCCGGTCTGGCGCTCCCACCACAAGGCCGTCTCCCGCTGGTTGGCCAACCCCACAGCGGCGATCTCCCCTGGCGCCACGCCGCTTTTCTCCACACACTGGGCGGCAGCCTGACACTGGCTGTCCAACAGTTCCAGAGGATCGTGCTCCACCCAGCCGGGCTTTGGATAGTGCTGGGCAAAGGGGATCTGGGCTGACGCCACAATCTCCCCGGTTTTGGCAAACAGGATGGCCCGCGAGCTGGTGGTCCCCTGGTCCAGGGCCAACAAATACTCCTTCATCACACATTCCCCTCTCAAATCTTGACGGATGGTCCCGGGGCAGGTATCATGGGGGCAAAGGAGGTGCTCCCCTTGACCTATCCCAACACCGTCCCCGCCCGCTTCCTCTCCCGCCCCAACCGCTTTGTGGCCCAGGTAGACCTAGCGGGACAGGAAACCACGGTTCATGTAAAAAACACCGGCCGCTGCCGGGAATTGTTGGTCCCCGGAGCCCAAGTTTGGCTCACCAAAAGCGGCAGCCCCAAGCGTAAGACCGCCTATGACCTCATTGCCGTGGAGAAGGGCAGCCGTCTCATCAACATGGACGCCCAGGCCCCCAACGCCGTCTTTGCCCAGTGGGCGATGGCGGGACAATTCGTGCCAGGGCTCACCACCCTGAAAGCCGAGCAGCGCTTTGGGGACTCCCGCTTTGACTTCTTCTGGACCGCCGGAGCCCGGAGCGGCTTCGTAGAGGTCAAGGGGGTCACGCTGGAAGAGGGCGGGGCCGTCTACTTCCCCGACGCCCCCACCCAGCGGGGAGTGAAGCATCTGGAGGAGCTGCTGCTG
>CAJUCB010000017.1:0-26368 GCA_910584805.1 uncultured Oscillospiraceae bacterium | reverse complement strand
CCCAGCGGGGGGTAAAGCACCTCCACGGGCTCACCGCCTGCCTGGCGGCAGGCTATGAGGCTGCGGTGTGCTTCATCATCCAGATGTCTGACGTGGCCTTCTTCTCCCCCAACGACCGCACCCACCCCGCCTTCGGGGCGGCCTTACGGGAGGCCCGCGCCGCCGGGGTACAGGTCCTGGCCCTGAACTGCCAGGTGACCCCAGACAGCCTCACCCCCGGCAAGCCGGTGGAGCTGCGCCTATAATTCAGGTGGGGGAACCCACCTCCTTGCGCTCCTGGAGCAGGAATTTCACCTTCTCCCCCACGGTGAACAGAATCCCGATCCATATAATGACAAAGGCAATCAGCCGGTCCCGGTCCAAGGCTTCCCGGAAATAGAACAGGCCCATAAGGAATTGCAGGGTGGGATTGATGTACATGAGAATGCCGGTGAAATAATACGGGGTCTCCTTCACTCCCATGTTGAACAGCAGCAGGGGCACAGAGGTGGCCACGCCACAGGCTGGCAGCAGCCAGAAGGATGCCCCATCCAGCACCGGGTCCAGCCCCCCCAGCCGGTTCTGCCACCAGAGGGAGAAGCCCAGGGCGAAGGGGACCATAAATAGGGTTTCCAAAAACAGCGACGCCTGGGCGCTTAAGTTCAGGTTCTTTTTCACCGCACCATAGACGGCAAAGGGCAGGCCAATGAGCAGGGCCAGCATGGGCACCTCCCCGGTGCGGACGATCAGGTAGGCCACCCCCGCCGCGGCACAGAATAGGGTGAGGTTCTCCGCCAGGGAGGGCCGCTCCCGAAAGGCAATGATCCCAATGACCCCCACCAGCACCGGTTCAATAAAGTAGCCCATGCTGCCCTCCAACACGTGGCCGCTGTTGACGGAATAGATGTACATCCCCCAGTTGAAGGTAATGAGCACCCCGCAGACAAAGCTGAGCCCCACCACCTTCTTGCTGCGGAAAGCCTCCCGAATCTCCCCCCACTGGCGCTTCACCAGCATGTACAGGCCCATGAACACCATAGACCACAGAATCCGCTGGGCCAGGACATACACCGAGTTCACCGAGGCCAAAAAGCCCCAGAAGATGGGCAGCATCCCCCAGAGCACATAGGAACCCGTGACCGTAGCCAGACCCAGACGTTTGCGACGTCCCATGAAAAAAACTCCCCTTCCGCGCCCCGTTTTTTCACGGGGCGTGTTTGTCGTAATGATGAGTATTATAGGGGCGGGAAGGGGGCGCTGTCAAGGACAAGCTGGGGCGGTATTGTTCTTAGTCTTAGCACAAATTTATTTTTTGACATTTAGTGAGTGTCAGCTTTCCACACAATATATGCTAAACTTAAAAGAGATTATCTTTAGTTTAGGAGTATCGCCTATGAAAAACATACTATACGAATTGTATGCCGGGAACATTTCTCCTTGGGAGCAATATTTCCCCGAAAGCGACGAATATCGAAAACTCTGTAAGAAGCATATCCAGCACCATAGCGATTTCATTGATATCCTAAAAAAATTAGACCCACCCCTGCATAAGCAATTCATCAAAATTATAGACGAGCTGTCCGAAACAACGCCCTATGAGTTTTCAGAAATGTTTATGGGTGGGTTTCGCTTGGGGGTAAGGATCATGATTGATGTGTTCCATGAAGAATTATATCAAGGGAAAGAATCTGTTACCCCATCAGGAGGGTAAACCCTTTCATCCCTTGAATGCCCTTGTAATTTCACTCGGTCTCCGCTATAATCTACCTCATCAAACAAAAGGAGACCAAATTTTATGGCATCTGCACTCTTCACCCCCGGTAAGCTGGGCAGCCTCACTCTGCCCAACCGCCTCATCCGCTCCGCCACCCAGGACCCCTTCGGCCAGCGGGACGGAAGCTGTGCCCCCGAGCAAGTGGCCCTCTATCAGGAAATCGCCCAGAGCGGCGTGGGGGCCATCATCACCGCCTATAGCTACATCTCCCCCGAAGCCCGTTCCACTGGCATTCAGGTAGGCTTCGCCACCCAGGAACAGCGGGACAGCCAGAAAACCGTCCTGGACGCGGTCCACGCCGCCGGCGGCCGGCTGATTCTTCAACTCATGCACGCGGGGATGAACGTGTTCCTGCCGGAAAAGCGGGTGGAGGGCGGCAAGCTCCTGGCCCCCACCGGCGGCATGACCGCCCCCAATGAGATGACCACCACGGAGCTCATCCAGGCCGGCCTGGACAAAATCCGCGCCGATTTTGTAGACGCCGCCAAGGCCGCCAAGGCCCTGGGCTTCGATGGCGTCCAGCTCCATTGCGCCCATGGCTACCTCCTCAGCCAGTTCCTGGACCCCAACTCCAACCAGCGCACGGACAGCTACGGCGGCAGCGCCGAAAACCGTTTCCGCTTCCCCGGGGAATGTCTCACTGCCATCCGGGAGGCTGTGGGCCAGGACTACCCCGTCCTGGTGAAGGTCAACACCAACTGCGCCGGGGAGGCCGACGCCGCCTATGCCCAAGACATCCTCTATTTCTGCCGCCAGTTTGAGGCCCTGGGGGCCGACGGCATCGAGCTCTCCGGCTACAACTGGTTGGGCTTGGGGAAGAAGAAGGTGCCCACCTTCTATCTGGACCGGGCCAAGGAAATCCGCAAAGCCGTCTCCCTCCCCCTCATCCTGGTGGGTGGCGTGCGGAAGCTGGAAGAGATGGACGCCATCCTGGCCGCTGGCATCGACTTCATCTCCGCCTCCCGTCCCTTCATCTGCCAGCCGGATTTCTACAAGCACCTGGAACAGGGTGAGGAATCCCCCTGCATCGGCTGCACCAAGTGCCTGGGGAATATTTGGAGCAAGGAGGGCCGCCGCTGCGTAAAGCACGAGATTCCCGAGGGCTTCCCCAAGGCATGACCCCAACCGCACACACACTTAAGTAAGGCAAAGACCGGCTTCACAGCCCTCTAGGAGGGCCGCGAAGCCGGTCTTTCAATGCAATACAGGGGATAAAATCGCTGTCAATTCCTGGACAGCAGGGGCCACTGCCCCGTCCACCATGGCCCGCAGCTCTTCCGCCTGGTGGCGCTCTGTCTGGGTGGTCTGCTGGGCAATGCGCCCCCGCAGATACCCGCCGAAAATCTGGGACAGAGAGGCCATCCGCCACAGCCCCCGGAGATATTGGGTCTGGGTTGTGGTACGCAAAAGGCCCTCCGCCGCGGCCGCCGCCCGGGCCTTTCCCTGGACGGTCATCCCCGGCAGCCGGGGGCAGCCCTGCTCCTGTAGGATCATCCGGTCCAGCTCGATTTCCAAGCGGAAATGGGAGGAGCCGTCCGCCTCCATGTACTGGTAGATTTGTGGATGGGTCGCATCGTCCAAAATCTGGTGGAGAAGATAGCCGGCGGCGAAGCTGGCGTTGCTGGCGCCGTCCTGGCGCATGGCCCGCTCCAAACGGGGCAGGGATTCCTCCCGCCAGTGGTGGTGCAGGCGGTCGGCGCTGGCTTTGGTCAGATAAGAAAAGATCAGTGGGTCCGGGCCGTAAAGTCCCAAGCGGAACAGGGGCAGGTCCTTGGTGCAGCTCTGCCGCAGTTCCAAGGGAAGGGATTGGAGGACCTGCTGACCAAAATAGGTATGTGCATTATAATTGGGCATACCGAGCCTCCTCTATCAAATTGTTCATCCATTCATAGTGCCAGGGGGGACGCAATAGCCCCCTCTGCACGTCCTTCCTATTCTCTCACAGTCCGCCCTAATTTTCCAGTATAAAATTGCAACAACATAGGAAATTTTTTCTGGTCATTCAAACAATTGTATCTCCCGCTTCATCCGCTTCCACTTTCTCAAAAGCCGGAGGCTGCCGATGCCGCACCAAAGGGCCAGGGCGATGTTGATCAGCCCTATATAATTGTAATGATTCTCCTGGAGCACCGCCAAAAGGACATTGTTTGCCCCAACCATCAGGTTCGCCACTCCCACCACCGCAATCAGCTGGATGATACGGGAGAGGTATTTCAGCCGGGAGCTGTTGTCGGAAAACAGCTCAAAGGGGCCCTGGCTGGATTCCCTGGCAAAGTATACCCAGCGTACCATCCCCCCCACCTGCCGGACCCCGGTGGTTTCCATAAACTCAATGTACTTCTGGCTCTCCGGATGCCGTGGGCTGTGGTCCAGGAGCTGCAAACGGAAGGTATACTCCCCCGGTGTACAGTCCTCGAACTCATAGCGGCAGAATCCCACAGATACCAGCCCTAAGCCCTTGGCCGCCATCTCGTTGAGCCACCGCTCCTCCTTATCGAAGTTCCAAGCAGTGAACCACTTGTGTATGACCCTTCTCATTGTTCCCCCTCCATGATACGGCTTCCATTTTCCAAAAGTTCCCGTAGGCGTAACAGCTCCCCTTGCAGCAGCGCTTTCCCCTGCTGTGTGATCCGGTACTCCTTTTTCCTGCTGTCCTTCTCCCCAGGCAGGGCTGAGATACAGCCCCGTTCCAGCAGGGTGTTGATGGCCCCGTAGAGTGTCCCTGGAGCCAGCTTCACCCGGCCTTTGGAGAGCTGCTCCACATTCTGCATGATGCCGTAGCCGTGCATGGGCTCCATTAAGGAGAGCAGGATGTAATACACCCCCTCCGTCAGTGCCCCCTTTGTCATGTCATTGTCTCCTCTCTATACCGCTTTCCGTTATATCGTCCTCCGATATATTTATTATAACGGCAACCGATATAGTTGTCAAGGGGCTTCCGCAAAAAAACACACAGGGACGAAGCCCGCACCTTCGTCCCTGTGTTTCGTTGTTCTTGTTGTTGCCCGTTCATATCACAAAGCCACCGTTGGGGGCCAGGACCTGGCCGGTGAAATAGTCCCCCCCAGGGCCTGCCAGAAAGCAGATGGCCTCTGCCACATCCCGGGGGGTCCCCAAGCGTCCCAGGGGCGTTTCCTCTCCCAGGGCCGCCTTGGTCTCTGGGTCCAGGGCAGCGTTCATCTCCGTGTCAATGACCCCAGGGGCTACACAGTTCACCGTGATGCCCGAGGGCCCCAGCTCCTTGGCCAGGGCTTTCGTCAGGCCGATGACCCCCGCCTTGGCAGCGGAATAGGCCACCTCACAGGAGGCCCCCACCTGCCCCCACATAGAGGACAGGGTGATGATCTTCCCCGCCTTCCGGTGGAGCATCCCCGGCAGGACAGCCTGGCAGCAGTGGAACACCCCGTCCAGATTCACCCCCATCAGGCTGCGCCAGCTCTCCGGGCTGGTCTGCGTGAACAGCTCCTGCCGGGCAACCCCGGCGTTACACACCAGCACGTCCGGGGGGCCGAAATCGGCGGTAAAGCCCTGCACCATGGCCTCCACCGCCTCCCGGCTGGACACATCGGCGGGATAGAGGGCCCCTTGCCCCCCCTCCCTCTGGATCTGTTCCAGCAGGGCTTGCGCCTGGGCCTGGGAGCGGTGGTAGTTGATGCCCACCGCATACCCCTGCCGGGCAAACAGCCGGGCAGTCTCCGCCCCGATGCCCCTGGAAGCCCCGGTGATGAGAACGCTCTTCTCAGACATTGAAGCGGAACAGGACCACGTCGCCGTCCTGCATCACATACTCCTTGCCCTCCGAGCGTACCAGGCCCTTTTCCTTGGCAGCGGTCATGGAGCCGCCGCAGGCGTCCAGGTCGGCAAAGGACACCACCTCCGCCCGGATGAAGCCCCGCTCGAAGTCCGTGTGGATTTTTCCCGCGGCCTTGGGGGCCTTGGTCCCCTGGGTGATGGTCCAGGCCCGGCACTCGTCGGGGCCGCAGGTCAGATAGGAGATCAGCCCCAGGAGGGTATAGCTGGCGGTGATGAGCCGGTCCAGGCCAGACTGCTCCACCCCCAAATCCTCTAGGAACATTGCCCGGTCCTCCGCTTCCATGGCGGCGATCTCTGCCTCCACGTTGGCGCAGATGGGGACCACCTGGGCCTGCTCCGCCTGGGCAGCCTGGATCACCGCCTGATAATAGCCGTTGGCCTCATGGTTTTTGAATCCCGCCTCGTCCAGGTTGGCGGCAAAGATCACGGGTTTCCGGGTGAGCAGGTCCGCCGTGGCCAGGATTTCCTGCTCCTCTTCCCCACAGGGATAACTCCGGGCGGACTTCCCGTCCCCCAGCCAGGCCAGCAGGCCCTTGAACACCTCGGCGGAGTGGAGGAACTTCTTGTCCCCCTTGGCGGCCTTGGTGTCCTTCTCAATGCGCCGCTCCACCATCTCCATGTCCGCCATGATAAGCTCTAAGTCGATGATCTCAATGTCACGGGCGGGGTCGCAGCTCCCCTCCACGTGGACGATGTTCTCGTCGTCGAAGCAGCGGACTACGTGGACGATGGCGTCGGTCTCCCGGATGTTTGCCAAGAACTTGTTGCCCAAGCCCTCCCCCTTAGAGGCCCCCTTCACCAGGCCGGCAATGTCCACAAACTCAATCACCGCCGGGGTGGTCTTTTTCGGCTGGTATATCTCCGCCAGCTTGTCCAGCCGGCTGTCCGGCACGGTGACCATGCCCACGTTGGGGTCGATGGTACAGAAGGGGTAGTTGGCGGACTCCGCCCCGGCGTTGGTGATGGCGTTGAAGAGGGTGCTCTTGCCCACGTTGGGGAGCCCCACGATTCCCAATTTCATAATAGCTTCCTCTCTTATAAACGCGCCCCGCGGCGCGCGAAATTTCCCCCTCATTATACTGGATGTCCCAGGAAAACACAAGAGGCCGCTGCCGCCGTCCCGCCCTGCCCTCCACCATTTACCACAGAAATCCACCAGCTCACGCCAATGCCCTTGACAAAAAAGATTCTGTATGATATTGTTTTGATATCACAAATCAAAGCATTCTACTATACCAAATGTTCCACACGAAAGGAGAGCTGTTATGCTTCGCATCGAACACTATTCCAAAACCTACCCCGGCGGGAAAAAGGCCGTGGACGACCTGACCCTCCACGTCTGCCCCGGAGAGATCTATGGCTTCATCGGCCACAACGGGGCAGGTAAGACCACCACCCTCCGGGCCGTGGCGGGGGTGATGGACTTCACCGAGGGCACCATCACCATCGACGGTCACGACATCAAGCGCGACCCTGTGGGGGCCAAGCAGGTCACCGCTTTCCTGCCGGATAACCCGGATCTATATGCCTTCATGAAAGGCATCGACTACCTAAACTTCATCGCCGACCTCTACAACCTCCCCGCCAAGCAGCGCACCGACGACATCGGCCGGTTTGCCGACGCCTTCCAGCTCACCGGGAACCTGGGCTCCGCCATCGGCAGCTATTCCCACGGGATGCGCCAAAAGCTGGCCCTCATCTCCGCCCTGATCCGCCACCCCAGGCTGTTGATCCTGGACGAGCCCTTTGTGGGCCTGGACCCCTCCGCCTCCCACCTGGTCAAGGGCTACCTGACAGAGCTGTGCCAGAACGGCTCCGCCGTGTTCTTCTCCACCCACGTGCTGGAAGTGGCGGAAAAGCTCTGCCACAAAATCGCCATCATTAAAGATGGGCGGCTGGTCAAGTCCGGCCCCACAGCGCAGCTGGTGGGGGATTCCTCCTTGGAAACCGTGTTTTTGGAATTGGGGGAGGCAACATGAAAAAGTTTTTCGCACTGTTGAAGGTCAGCGTCCAGTCCATGCTGCTCAGCTCCACCAATTCCCAGGGCCGCGGCAAGAAAAAAGCCGCCACAGGCCTGGGGGCCATGGTGATTATCGCTTTCCTGGGGCTGTACCTCTCCGGCTTTTACAGCTATGCCCTGATGGATGCCCTGGCCCCCTCCCATATGGAGATTTTGGTGTTCATCTTCATGGCCATCGCCGCCCTGGTGGGTGGGCTGCTGATCACCACCTTCGCGGTAAAGGGCGTGGTGTTCGACGGGCGGGACAACGACCTGCTGTTGAGTATGCCCCTGCCCTCCACCCTGCTGGTGGCCTGCCGGGTGACCGCCATCTACCTGGAAAACCTGCTGTTCTCCTTCTTCATGCTGCTGCCCGCCGGGGTGGTGTGTATGCTGATGACCCAGAACGGCGTGGGGCACAGCCTGCTGTTTTGGCTGCGGCTGCTCATCGCCGCCCTGGCCCTGCCCCTGCTTGACACAGCCCTGTCCGTCCTGCTGGGGGCCCTGGTGGCCTTCCTCTCCGTAAAGGTCTCCCGGGGAGCCCTGGGGCAAAACATCGTCATGGGCCTGTTCCTGGTGGTGGTGTTCTACTTCTCCTTCCACCTGAACGGGATGATCGAAAACCTGGCCGCCAACGCCGCTGGGGTGAAGGAATCCCTCCGCTGGGCCGCCCCCCTGCTGTGGCTGGGGGAGGGGATCATGGGGGACTGGGGGCAGCTGCTGGCTTTCGTGGCCTGCTGTGTGGTTCCCTTCCTCTTGGTGGTGTTCGGTCTGGGGCTGGTCTACCGGAAAGCGGTCACCGCTTTCGCCTCCCGCTCCGCCCGCAGCGACTACAAGCTCTCCGCCCAGTCCGCCTCCGGCCAGACGAAGGCCCTGTTGAAAAAGGAGGCCCAGCGCTTCTTCGGCACCCCCACTTATTTCTGGAACGCGGGGCTGGGCCTGATTATGCTCCTGGTGGCCGGGGTAGCCTCCCTGGTGATGCAGGCACGGCTGTTGGAGTTTGTGGACCTGATGGGGGAGGGCTTCCCCCTGATGCCCCTGTCGGCCATGGTGGTATGCTTCTGCCTGTGCATCGCCCCCATCGCCGCCCCCTCTGTGAGCTTAGAGGGGCCCTACCTCTGGATTCTCCGGGAAGCCCCCCTGGGGGGGAATACCCTGCTGTGGATCAAGACGGGCTTCCAGCTTCTGCTGACCCTGCCCTGCACCGTCTTTGCCTGGGCCTGCTTCACCATCGCCCTGAAGCTGCCCCTGGGGCAGAGCGTGGCCCTGCTGCTGGCCTCCCTGTTCTTCGCCCTAGGCCACGCCAGCTTCGGGATGCTCATGGGCCTCACCTACCCCAAGCTGGACGCTGTGAATGAAGCGGTGGTCATCAAGCAGTCCCTGGCCACCACCCTGGCCATGTTCGTCCCCATGGCGGCCCTGGCGGCAGCGGGGTGGCTGTACTGGCTGGGGGGCAAGCTGACGCCCTGGGTGGCCATAGCCCTGCCCCTTGCCCTGCTGGCGCTGCTGGCCGCAGCCAGCACCGCTGCCCTTGCCAAGCAGGGGCCCAGCCTGTTGCGGGCACTCTGACTCAAGCAAGCTTTCCTCCACGGGCCGTCAGACTTGGCGGCCCGTGATTCGTTCCTCCCGGTCTGGTATCGTCTCTTGTCCAGCAAATTGCCCAGGGTTTCCCCTTATTTTCTATGAAAAGCGCTTAAATTTCCCCATTTCTCCCTTTGATTGGCTTTTTTTATTGAAATTTTTCTTGACAGGGGGTAAAATCGGCAGTATAAGCGAGATTATAAACCAGACCGGAGGGGCTAAACTGCCCTCCCAAGTCAGGATCGAGGCGAGGGAAGGTCCATGCTCAACATCGTGCTCGTGGAGCCGGAAATCCCCATGAACACCGGAAACATTGCCCGCACCTGCGCCGCCACCCACAGCCGCCTGCACCTGGTGCGCCCCTTGGGCTTCGACATCAGCGACAGGGCCGTGAAACGGGCGGGGCTGGATTATTGGCACATGGTAGACCTCTCCGTCTATGATAGCATAGAGGAGTTATTTCAGAAGAACCAGGTGGGCGAACTCTGGCTGGCCACCACCAAGGCCCCCAGGGACTACGCCTCCGCCCACTTCCAGGACGGATGCTGGCTCTTTTTCGGCAAGGAGACCGCCGGCCTGCCCCAGTGGTTCCGGGAGGCCCACGCCGGGCGTTGCCTGCGCATCCCCATGCGCTCAGACGCCCGCAGCCTGAACCTGGCCAACTCCGTGGCGATCCTGACCTATGAGGCACTGCGCCAGCTGGGCTTCCCCCAGCTGTGCAACGAAGGTGAAATGGCCGCCCCCAGCCACAGCGGCGGGGCGCCAAACAAAGATGAATAAAGGGGCTATCTCATGAATTATGACAAGAAGACCGTCCGGGACATTGACGTCACCGGAAAGAAGATCCTCCTGCGTTGTGATTTCAACGTTCCCCATGATAAGAAAACCGGCGTGATCCACGACGATACCCGCATCGTCTCCACCCTGCCCACCATCCGCTATCTCCTGGAACAGGGGGCGGCGGTGATCCTCCTCTCCCACATGGGCCGGCCCCATGGCGAGTGGCAGCAGGAGATGTCCCTCTTCTCCGCCCGGGACCATTTGGAACGGCTCCTCGGCCGCCCGGTCCCCCTGACCCAGGACGTGTTGGGGCCGGACACCAAGGCCAAGTGCGCCGCCCTCCAACCCGGCGAGCTGCTGCTGGTGGAAAACCTGCGCTTCCGCATAGAGGAGGAGAAGAACGACCCAGACTTTGCCAAGGAGTTGGCCTCCCTGGCAGACATCTTCGTCTTTGACGCTTTCGGCGCCGCCCACCGGGCCCATGCCTCCACAGCAGGGGTGGCGGACCACCTGCCCTCTGTGGCCGGACTGCTGGTGGAAAAAGAACTGGCCTTTTTGGGCAAAGCCCTGGACGATCCCAAGCGGCCGCTGGTGGCCATCCTTGGGGGGGCCAAGGTGGCCGACAAGATCGGCGTAATCAACAGCCTTTTACATAAAGCGGATACCATCATCATCGGCGGCGGCATGTCCTACACCTTCCAGGTGGCCAAGGGCGGGCGCATCGGCGCCTCCCTGCTGGACGAGGACCACATTGTCTACGCCCGGGAAATGATCGCCAAGGCAGAGGAGCTAGGGGTGAAGCT
Source organism: uncultured Oscillospiraceae bacterium (assembly GCA_910584805.1). GTDB lineage: Bacteria > Bacillota > Clostridia > Oscillospirales > Oscillospiraceae > Evtepia. The sequence goes on along the minus strand of CAJUCB010000017.1, from coordinate 15,639 downwards.
GCTGCTCCCAGTGGACAACGTGGCCACCCCGGAGTTCTCCCCCGACGCCGAAGCCCAGGTGACCCCCTCCATGTCCATCCCTGTGGGGCTGATGGGCATGGATATTGGCCCCAAGACCGTGGAGCTCTTCACCCAGGCCATCCAAGGGGCGGCTACCGTGTTCTGGAACGGCCCCATGGGCGTGTTTGAGTTCCCCAGCTTCGCCGCCGGGACCAACGCCGTGGCCAAGGCCCTGGCCCAGCAGAAAGACGCCATCACCATTGTGGGCGGCGGTGACTCCGTCTCCGCCATTGAAAAGACCGGCTATGGTCAGAACATCTCCCATGTCTCCACCGGTGGCGGCGCTGCCCTGGAATTCCTGGAAGGGTTAGAATTGCCTGCCATTGCCTGCCTGGCCGACCGCGCGGAGACCTTATGAACAGAAAATATCGCAAGACAATCATCGCGGCCAACTGGAAAATGAATAAAACCGCCACAGAAACCAGAGACTTTGTGGAGCGCCTCCGGGAGGCGCTCCCCCGGAACCGCCGCTGCGGCATCGTGCTGTGTGTGCCCTATGTAGACATCGCCATCGCAGGGAAGCTCCTGCGGGAGAGCCGCATCTCTTTGGGGGCCCAAAACCTCCACTGGGAGGACCACGGCCCGTACACCGGAGAGGTCTCCGCCGCCATGCTGGCGGACCTGGATGTAAAGTACGTGATCATCGGCCATAGCGAGCGCCGCAGCCTCTTCTGCGAGAGCGACATGGTGGTGAACAAAAAGGTTCGCGCCGCCTTGGACGCCGGACTGCGCCCTATCCTCTGCGTGGGGGAGGACCTAGACCAGCGGCAGCTGGGGGTGGCCCTGGAGCTCATCGCCTACCAAATCAAGGTGGCCCTGTCCGGGGTCAGCGCCGAGGAGATGCGCCGGGTTATCATCGCCTATGAGCCCATCTGGGCCATCGGCACCGGCGTCAGCGCCACCCCGGAGCAGGCCGGTGAGGTCTGCGCCGCCATCCGGGATATCCTGCACAAGCTCTATGATGCCCGGGTGGCCCGTTCCACCACCATCCAGTACGGCGGTTCCATGAACGAGAAGAATGCCCCCGCCCTCCTGGAACAAGAGGACGTGGACGGCGGGTTGATCGGCACCGCGTCCCTAGACCCGGAAAAGCTCCTGGCCATCATTCAGGCCGCCAGCCAGGACGAGCCAGAAGAATGCTGAACCAGCACCAATGGGGAGGAATCATCCCATGAAAGCACCGACGACATTGATCATTATGGATGGCTTTGCCCTGGGAGAGGATATCCCGGGCAACGCCGTCCACGCCGCCCACACCCCACAACTGGACTACCTGTTCTCCCAGTATGCCTTCTGCCAGTTGGATGCCTCCGGCCTGGACGTGGGACTGCCCCAGGGGCAGATGGGCAACAGCGAGGTGGGCCACACCAATATCGGCGCCGGGCGGGTGGTCATGCAAGACCTCCCCCGGATTAACCGCGCCATTGAGGACGGCTCCTTTCACGAAAACCCAGCGTTCCTGGCGGCTATGGATGCCTGCCGCGCCCAGCAGGGTGCCCTGCACTTGATGGGTCTGCTCTCCGACGGAGGGGTCCACAGTCACATTGACCATCTTTTTGCCCTGATAGAGCTGGCCAGACAGCGCGGTCTGGAACAGCTCTATATTCACGCTTTCCTGGACGGCCGGGATGTCGCCCCCAGTTCCGGGGCAGGCTTCGTCCGCCAGCTTCAGGCAAGGCTTGACGTCTTAGGGGTAGGTAAAATCGCCCACGTTATGGGCCGTTACTACGCCATGGACCGGGACAGCCGCTGGGACCGCCTCCAGCGGGCCTACGACGCCCTGGTGACGGGGGATGCCCCCCACCAAGCCGACCCGGTGGCCGCAGTGGAGGCCTCTTATGAGAAGGGCATCACCGACGAGTTCATGGAACCGGTGGTGTGCTGTCCCGAGGGCTGCATTCAGGAAAATGACTCCGTGATTTTCTTCAACTTCCGCCCCGACCGGGCCAGGGAACTCACCCGGGCCCTCACCGACCCCAACTTTGACAAGCTCAAGGACCGGCGGTTCTTCCCCCTGCACTTCGTGTGCACCACCCAGTACGACGCCACCATCCCCAACGTCACCGTGGCCTTCCCCCACCAATCCCTGGACAACTGCTTTGGGGCGTACCTCAGCTCCCTGGGCATGCGCCAGCTGCGCATTGCCGAGACGGAGAAATACGCCCATGTGACGTTCTTCTTCAACGGCGGCCGGGAAGAACCCTTCCCCGGGGAAGACCGGGTGCTCATCCCCTCCCCTAAGGTAAGCACCTATGACCAGAAGCCGGAGATGAGCGCCGGGGAGATCACCAAGGAGGCCGTCCGGCGTATCCGCAGCGGCCAATATGACGTGGTGATCCTGAACTTTGCCAACTGCGACATGGTGGGCCACACCGGGGTCTACGATGCTGCGGTCCGGGCGGTGGAGACAGTGGACGCCTGCGTGGCCCAGGTGGTGAACGCCACCACCCAGATGGGCGGCGTGGCCCTGATCACCGCCGACCACGGGAACGCCGAGCGCATGCTGGACGAGGACGGGGCCCCCTTCACCGCCCACACCACCAGCCCCGTCCCCTTCTGTATCGTGGGCACAGGCGTCCACCTGCGGGACGGACGGCTGGCCGACATCGCCCCCACCATGCTGGATCTCATGGGGCTCAACCAGCCGGAGGAAATGGACGGCAGCACACTAATTTTGATCAATCAATAAGCCGCCCCTGGCGGGCGGCAGAGTGCAAAGGAGCAGATAAATTATGAAGCAGATGATCGAGATCGTAGATGTTCTGGGCCGGGAAATCCTGGACTCACGAGGCAACCCCACCGTGGAGGTGGAGGTCTATTTGGACGACGGCACTGTAGGCCGGGCGGCGGTTCCCTCTGGGGCCTCCACTGGCGTGTATGAGGCCTGTGAGCTCCGAGACGGCGGGGAACGCTACCGGGGCAAGGGCGTGGAACAGGCCGTTGCCAACGTGAACACAGAGATTGCAGAGGCCCTCATCGGCCTGAACGTTCTGGATCAGACCTACATCGACCTGCTCCTCATCCAGCTCGACGGCACCCCCAGCAAGAGCCGCTTGGGGGCCAATGCCATCCTGGGGGCCTCCCTGGCCTGCGCCAAGGCCGCCAGTGAGAGCTTGTCCATCCCCCTGTACCATTACCTGGGGGGCGTCAACGCCAAGGCCCTGCCGGTGCCCATGATGAACATCCTCAACGGCGGAGCCCACGCCACCAATAACGTGGACATCCAGGAGTTCATGATTATGCCTGTGGGGGCCGGGAGCTTCCGGGCTGCCCTGCGGATGTGCGCAGAGGTGTTCCACGCCCTGAAGGGCGTCTTGGCAGAGAACGGCACCCCCGCCGCCGGGGTAGGTGACGAGGGGGGCTACGCCCCCAACCTCAAGCGGGACGAGGACGCCCTAAAAGCCATCGTGGCCGCCATTGAGGCCGCCGGTTACAAGCCCTACGACGACTTTATGATCGCCATTGACGCCGCCAGCTCCGAGTGGTACAACGAGGAAACCGGCTGCTACGACCTCCCCAAGGCCAAGAAAACCATGACCCGGCAGCAGCTGGTAAACATGTGGAAGCGCTTTGCCGACAGCTACCCCATCCTCTCCCTAGAGGACGGCATGGGGGAAAACGACTGGGAGGGCTGGTCCCTGCTCACCAAGACCCTGGGCAGCCGCGTCCAGCTGGTGGGGGACGACCTCTTTGTCACCAACACCCAGCGCCTTCAGGAGGGCATCCAGAAGGGGGTGGCCAACGCCATCCTTATCAAGGTCAACCAGATCGGCACCCTCACTGAGACCTTGGACGCCATCCAAATGGCCAACCGGGCGGGCTACACCGCCGTGATCTCCCACCGCTCCGGCGAGACGGAGGACACCACCATTGCAGACCTGGCTGTGGCCCTCAACGCCGGGCAGATCAAGACCGGGGCCCCCAGCCGCACAGACCGGGTGGCCAAGTATAACCAGCTCCTGCGCATTGAGGAGGAGCTGGACGAGGCAGCCCGCTACCCTGGGCGGGAGGCTTTCTTCAACCTCCACTAAGGGCCACCGACTCCTTTTACAGACCAAGCGGACTGGGACTTCTCCTCCCAGTCCGCTTTTTGTCACTTTTGGAGAAATTCCCCCGCTTCCCTAGACTTTTCCACGAAACTATGCGATACTGTTGATATATTACGATAGAAAGAAGGGCTGTCAGCATGAAGGCACAGCGACGTATCCTCTCCTTGGCCCTGGTTCTGGCCATCCTCCTCGCCCTGCTGGCGGTCCCTATGGCAAGCGCCGCCGGGACCGCTACATACAACGGCGTCAGCTATTCCACCGATTACAAAACCTGGCGCCAGGGGAACCCCGCCTGGGGCGAGACCCCTCTAGGGGACCTGCACACCATGACCCGCTCCGGCTGCCTGGTCACCTCCATCGCCATCCTCATGTGCCACTCCGGGGCCTACGACCCCGCCGCACTGAACCCCGGCACCTTCCGGGACTGGCTGGACAGCAAGGGCTTCATCAGCCATAGTTCCACCTCTTCCAATGACGCGCTGCTGTCCTATGGCCCCATCTCTTCCAGCGTCTCCCCCCGCTTTTACTATGTCGGCCGGGAGTACTTCCCTGTAGATACCCCCCTGGAAGAGGTCTGCGCCAAGATCGACGAGCTCCGGGGCAAGGGGCTGTATCTTGTCGCCCGGGTGAACAACAGCGGACACTTCGTGGCCGTGGACGGCACCATCGAAAACAGCACCGACGCCACCATCTTTGACCCCGGCTACGCCTCCAAAACCCGCCTCTCCGCCTACAACGGCACCATTGGCGGCCTGCTCTACTTCCGGGCCAACACCACCGGGACAGACACCATCCTCCCCCAGATCACCGCCCCCTCCGCCCCCAAGCCTGGCCCCATCGCCAGCACCTACGGCGACGGAGACCGCCTCACCCTCACCTGGACCATCGGCAACCGGGCCACCCACCACAACCTCTACGTGGACCGGAAAAAACCAGACGGCACTTGGGAGGAAAACTATAAGGCCTACTTCTATGTAGTCTCCCCCTACGCCATCGAGGCCCTTCCCGCCGGGAGCTACCGCCTAAAACTTCAGGCAGCCAGCTCCACCACTACCCCCTGGACCTTCACCAACGCCGATTACCTGCCCTTTACTGTCCAAGCCAACTCCCTCACCATTACATACGACCCCGCTGGCGGCAAGGTCTCCCCCACCACCCAACTGGTGAAGCAGTCCGCCACCTACGACCTGCCCACCCCCACCAAGTCCGGCTCCGCATTCCTGGGCTGGTACTCTGACAGCGGGGAATTTGTCACCACAGGGGTGAACCATCTCTCCAACACAGGGCACACCCTCACAGCCCGCTGGACCACCTCTGGCGTGGGGTTCAGCAAGACGGGCAGCTACAACGGCAACTTTAAGGACGTGACCTCTAACGCCTGGTATCGGGGCAGTGTGGCCTCGGTCTATGAGTATGGCCTGATGAATGGCACCGAGGTGAACAAGTTCGGGCCGGATGGCAACGTCACCGCCGCCCAGACCATCACCATGGCTGCCCGGCTGCGGAAGCAATACCTCACAGGGAACGGCAGCTTCGCCGCCACGGACCCCTGGTACAAGGCGTACACCGACTACGCCCTCAGCCAAGGCATCCTCTCCTCCCTGCCCAAGGATCTGAACGCCCCCCTCACCCGCCAGGAGTTCGCCTCCATCCTGGGCAACGCCCTCCCCAGCGATGCCCTGCCGGCGGTGAACAAGGTGGCGGACGGAGCGATCCCCGATGTTTACCGCTCTGACACCGCCATCTATCAGCTCTACCGGGCAGGGGTCTTTACCGGCAGCGATATGTCCGGAACCTTCCGCCCCAACGCCTCCATCTCCCGGGCAGAGGCAGCGGCAGTGCTGGTGCGGATGGTGGACCCCAACAGCAGGATGCGGATCGAATTAAACTAAGTTTTTACCAGCGAAAGGCCGATGCAAAGGACACCCTCTGCATCGGCCTTTTTGTTTTCATCCCGCGTTGCCTTTCCCAAAATACACGCTTATCTCTTCACCCGGAACGCCACCACCAGTCCCAAGATCAACACTGCCACCGACGCCCCCAGGAGAACCCAGGTGGTGGTGGATGCTGTGGGGGCCTCCTGCGTGGCTGGGCGTCCATCCCCGGGCATCCCCCAAGCCCCTGCCGCTCGATCTGGCTGATGCTCTGGCTCCTGGGCAGCCGGGGAACCAGCTTGGCCGCTGGCAGCGGGGGATTGTCCCGCAATTGGGGGCGATTCTCCCTCTGCGGTGGGCAGCGTTTCCTCAGCCGGGGTAGGCGCTCCATCCTCCGCGGGCAACGCTGCCTCAGACGAGCTGGGCTGCCCGTCGGTTGGACGGCCCCATCCCCCGCCAGGCCCACCGCCCATGCCGCCGGACATTGTGCCCATCGCGGCCAGGGACAGCTCCCCGGCAGAAACCAATGCTTCCGGTGCCTCCGCCTGGCCTTGGGTAGTGGCGGGGACAGTCCCCTCTAGCTGCCCCTGGATGCTCTGGGCCCGGAGGGTGCAGAAGTTCCGCAAGGCCTCCACCCCTGCCTCAAATTCCTCATCGGTGCAGAATTTTGTGGGGTCTCGCTCCACGTAAGGGGCAATGCGCTGGGCGGTTTCTTGGATCAGACCGTCAATGTCCACAGCCTCTAGGAAGTCCGCGTACAGAGCGTGATACCACTGGGTATAGGCTGCATCCGAGAAAATCCACGCCTGCATGGGCCGATCCTCCAACACCTCGTCTATGGGGTCATTGACCTGGGCAGTTGCTTCGCCGCCAGTGAAGGTGCCAAAGGCCAAGTTGTAGTCCCAGGGGAGCATGGAGAGCTGGCCGTCCTTCTCATAGAGGTAGTAGTTGTGGATCATGCTGCCGGTGTAGCTGTCCCCGTTCACCACAAAATTGTGAACCACAAAGTAGCGCAGCACCCCCTCCACATCCACCACCTCTTCCAGCCGTTCCCCCTGGGACAGGCTCTTCAGAGCGGCAATCAGCCGGGCCTGGTCTGTCTGGCTTACATCGGTCTTGGCATTATCGAATAGGTTGGGGTAGCTATCGGGGTCGTCGTCGATGTATTGCAGCTTCACGTCATTGCTGCCGCCAAATCCGCCGCCAGGGTCCTCCTGGGGGAGCTGGGCAGGTGCGGCGTCATTGGCGGGGCGCTCCGGGGGCTGGGTGTTGTTGGGATCAACCCCCCCGGATTCTTGGTCAAAGGCCTGCATCCCCCGCCCCTGGCTGCCGTCCATGTCCATGCTGTCGGGCTTGTACAGTTCCCCGTAATCGTCGCCATAGTTGCGTTGGAGGAACCCCTCCTCTACCCCCTCCACCGCCAGGTACAAGCCCCAATCCTGGCCGTTGACGGTGATATAGGCATAGCTGCACAGGGGCGCGGCCACGCCAAACTGGCCCATGAGCTGATAGGTGAGAAAGTCCTTCATATAGCTGTTGTCCTGGATGATGTTGTTCAGGCAGAGCTTATCCAGGCCGTAATAGTGCAGGCCACTGTCGTACTGGTCGAACTCCAACTTAAAGCTATAGCGCTGGCTGCCCATGGCGGAGACGTTGCGCAGGGAGGTATTCCCCTTGGCCCGAATGCCGATGTTGGCATAGGCCTCCCCGTCGATGACCACGGTGCAGGGATGGTAGGTCTCATCCTCACAGCTGGCAATGAAGTCCTCCCAGTCCTCCATTTGCAGGTCGATGGTATGGACTGTGGTGGTGTCGAACAGCCGCGCCTCATAGCCCATGGTCTTTCCACCGCCGGATGGCCCCTGCTGCTTCCCATACAGGAAGCCCAAAGCCAGGAGCAGGGCCAGGAGGGCGGCAATCAGGCAGAGCTTGTCGATGTGTTTGTTGGTCGCCATGGAACCACCTCCTTAGCCCAGGTAGTCGCCGTTGTAGCTCACCAGCACGGCGCTGCCCACCCCGGGGAATGCCGCCAGGTCGTTGATGAAATCTGTGTTATCGTCACGAAGGCGCAGCTCCAAATTCAGCTCCACCGACCCCTTCTGGGCGGACTTGCTCTTTACCACACAACGGCGGGTGCGGGGGATTACATATGCCATGGCATCGGTCTCCGCCTCATGGTCCGCGCATTGCAGCACCAGGATGTAGGGATGGACATGGCTCTTCCGGTTCACAAACAGCAGCAGGATCACGCCGATGACCACGCTGCCTATCACCGCCAGGGGGATCATCCCCGCCGCCAGGACAATGCCCACGGCGATGGCCCAAAACAGAAAGGCAATGTCCAACGGCTCCTTGATGGCGGTACGGAAGCGGACGATGGACAGGGCACCCACCATGCCCAGGGACAGCACCACATTGCTGGTCACCGCCAGCATCACCACCGTGGTAATCATGGCCAGGGCCACCAGGGTTACCCCGAAGCCAGAGGAATACATCACCCCTTGCTCGGTCTTTTTATATACCAGGAGGATGAACAAGCCCAGCCCAAAGGCCAAAGCCAAGGCCAAACACATGTCCAGGAGGCTGACGTTGTTGATGTTCTCCAAAAAGCTGGATTTGAAAATATCATTGAAGTTCATAATAGGGGTCCTTTCTATCCATATATGCGGCACTGGGCGTATTTGGAAAATGCTGTGGTTCGCCTGCCCTCCAATTGGATGGCATCCCGGATGATGCCGGGGAGGAAGCTATCCCACTTCACTTCCAGGAGCACCGGGGCGTCCCCGGCGGGGATGGTCAGGCAGGGGGACAAAAAGCTGGTACAGCCCAGGCCAGTACGGATGTCGTAGTCCAAGGTGAGGCGCACATTCCCCGGCGGGTAGATGTAGGGCTCCCGGGTGTAGTCCACGATGGTTTTAGGGCGGAGCTGCTGGGTGTGCATCTTGTGGTATAACTCCACCAGCAATGGGCGGCTGCTATCCAGCATCCATCCCTGGGGCCCCCGGAGGATATCCTCCGCCTCCTCCGGGGTCAGCGGGGCGTGCTGCTTGTTGCCCAGCCCCCCCAGCTTGCTCTTCTTCTCCAAGTGGAGGGTGGACAGGTCCCCGTTGTAGAGGCGGATGCGGAACTTTTCCCGGCGGCTGATGCCGTCCAGCTTTTCCCGCAGGGCCTTGTCCGACGGAGTGTCGAAGTATAGGCTGCGGATGTGATAGCAGCCATCGGTGGCGTGGGGGTCCGGCTGGGCCACTGCCTGGAAGCGCTGGCGCAGGACCAACAAATCCTGATGGGACAGCAGATGTTTCCATTCATGTCGAAATTCCAAAGTTTCACCTCCTCTCCCCTTGGGGCTGGTTTCCAGAGCAAGGATACCTCCCTTCCCTGAAGCCATGCTGAAAAAAACCCGGGGAATCTGTGAACGCACTGTAAACATGGAAACTTTCAGCTTCCTTTCAGCTTTCTCCTGTACTATGATAGCAAGAAAGCAAAGGGGGCAAGGACCATGAAACTATTGCTCATTGAGGACGAAAAACTGTTGGCGGACTCCATCCAGGCCCTGCTGGAATCCAAGGGCTTCACTGTGGACTGTGTGTACGACGGGGAGGCCGGGGTGGACTACGCCACGCTGGGGGTATACGACCTGCTGATCCTGGACGTGATGCTCCCCAAACTAGACGGCTATCAGCTGGCCCGGTCCATCCGCGCCCAGCGCTGCGGCACCCCGATCCTGATGCTCACCGCCCGGGGGGCCTTGGAGGACCGGGTGGAGGGCTTGAACGCCGGGGCAGATTACTACCTGACCAAGCCCTTCGACAGCCGGGAGCTGTTGGCCTGTATCAACGCCCTCCTCCGCCGCCAGGGCGGTCAGGTGGACGAGCTGGTGCTGGGCAACACCGCCTTGGAGCTGGGGAGCTGTATGCTGGTCTGCGGGACACAGCGGGTGCGGCTCTCCGCCAAGGAATTTGACGTCATGCGCTGTCTGCTCCAGGCCGGGGACAGCATCCTCCCCAAGGAAGTGATTCTCGCCAAGGTCTGGGGCTATGACTCCAACGCGGTGGAAAACCATGTGGAGGTCTACGTGGGCTTCCTGCGCAAGAAGCTCCAACGCATCGGCTCCAACCTACAAATCTCTGCCATCCGGCGGCTGGGCTATCATTTGGAGGTGAAGGAAGCTTGCTGAACCGACTGCGTCTGCGTTTCATCCTGGTAATTATGGGGTTGGTCACGCTGATGCTCTGCTTGATCTTCGGCCTGGTGTACCATTTCACCCAGGAGAATTTGGAGGCGGAGAGCTTGAACATGATGCGCAGCGTGGCCGCCGCACCACCCCGCCCTGGACGGCCAGGGGATGCCACGTCCCAGGTAAAGCTCCCTTACTTTACAGTCCAGTGGGACCCCCAGGGGGAACTACTGGCCACAGGGAGCGGTTACTTTGACCTCTCCGATGAAGCATTGTTACAGTCCCTGGTGTCGTCCGCGTTGGAACAGGATGCCCAGACGGGAATCCTAGCCCCCCATTCCCTACGCTTTTGCTGGGTACCTAGTCCGATGGGGGATCGGCTGGTATTTGCCGACATCAGCAGTGAACGCTCCACCCTCCACCACCTGGCCCGGAACTGCCTTTTCATTGGGGCGCTATGCTTCCTGGGCTTTCTGGGGATCAGTGTGCTGCTGGCACGCTGGACCATCAAGCCTGTGGAGCGGGCATGGCAGCAGCAGCGGCAGTTTGTCGCGGATGCCTCCCATGAGCTGAAAACCCCCCTCACCGTCATCATGACCAACGCGGAGCTGTTACAGAACCCCGCCTACCCTGCCGCGGCCCAATCCTCCCGCAGCATCCTCACCATGGCCCAGCAGATGCGCAGTCTGGTGGAACGCCTTCTGGCCCTGGCCCAGGCAGACAGCGGGCAGAGCAAGGAAGCCGTCCAGCCCCTGGATTTCAGCGCCCTGGTAGCCGACGCCCTGCTCCCCTTTGAGCCGGTGTTCTTTGAAAAGGGGCTGGCGCTCTCCTGGCAGCTCCAAGAGGGGATCACCATACACGGCAGTGCCCAACAGCTTCAGCAGGTCATAGACATCCTGCTGGACAACGCCCAGAAGTACGCCAGTGGGTCAGGCGAGGTCTGCGTCAGCTTGCAGCAGACGGGACGGCATAGCTGTCTCCTGTCTGTGTCCAACCCCGGGGAGGATATCCCCGCCGGGGAACTGAAGAACCTCTTCAAACGCTTCTACCGCCTGGACAAGGCCCGCCAGCGGGACGGCGGCTTTGGCCTGGGGCTGTCCATTGCAGAACAGGTGGTGCAAGCCCACCACGGGCGGATCTGGGCGGAGAGCCAGGCAGGGGTCATCCGCTTTTTTGTGGAGCTGCCAGGGCGGGTTTAGGAAGAAGAGAAACCCTTGAAACCAATGGCTTCAAGGGTTTTTGGTTGCGGAGAAACGCACTGTGTCCTACCAGATATACTTTTTCACTATCTGGTAAGCGTCAATCAAAGCTGAAAAAAGTTTGCCAAAAACTTTTGCTCCGGTCAATCCCCCTCCTGAAGCTGCACCACCTTCGCCCACTCCACCGGTCCCATCAGCTTCCGCAAAAACGCCAGTTGCCGGGCCTCATGTTGCCTGCGATAGAGAAGAAAGCGCCGCAAATGCCTCTGATAGGTAGCCTGGTGCATATAGCGTGGCCGGTCGGGCAACCACTCCCCAAAAAAGTAGCTGTCCGGGCGCAGCAGCGGCCAACAGGTCAGCCGTTTTTCCACCAGGGCCATTCCTTTGTGGTAGTAGTACATGGAATCGCTCCGGGTCGCCTGCTGGCTCCTATAATTGAGCTGGGCGCACTTGCGGCACAGGAACATGGGGCCAGTTTGGTACAGGTAACGCACCCGCCCGCCACAGGCCGGACACAGCCAAAAGGCGCGGCTCCCGCCAAAGCCTGACGGGATACGGGCAAGGTCTAGGGATTGCCCCCAGCCCTCCCCCAAAAGCGCTACGATCTCCTTCTCTGTATGCGTCCCATATTCCGTGTAGTGCTCACAATCAAGTATCAGGATTTTCCCTGTTCGCTTCGCAAACAACACCCCGCAGCCCTCTACCGCCCCGGCTTCAAAGCTGTCGATCCTGGGCGTTTTCTCCACTGTTCCGTGGCTCTTATTCCACCCGCCGTTATGATTCCACCAAGACATAACACAATCCCCTCCATATAAAGCAGGGGGTGAGCAATACACCCACCCCCTATTGGATCATCCCTCCCCGCTGACCTGAGCAGCAGGCTGGGCCTGGTAATAGATTGCTTTGGCCTTGTTGTCCAGGACAAAAGCATCATAGCAGATACGGCCCTCCACCAACGCGCCGGAGATACCGGGCGGGTTTTCGTGGATGGTGTAGTCCTCCAACTTCACCGGGGCCACGGTGGCGCAGGGATGGGCCACCAAGAAGCCAAAGTCCTTGGGCAGGCGGACAGCGGGGACTTTCAGCACATTCATCCCGTCAAGGACCCCGATCACACCCTTGAGCCGCAGATTACTTCCCACATCAGTCTCCATAATGATGTCCGGGGACTTTTTCATCATAGCGTAGACAGCAGGGGTTACCACCAGTACACGGTCCGTCTCCGGGACTTCCGCATCATCCAGTGCCAGGGAAGCCGCCAGGACCTCTTCATAGATGGTTTCGGGGGTCAGCGCCTTTGCAGCAGGCTTGTGGCCTGCCTTGGCACACATCACGTTGTAGGTGTAGGCGTCCACTTCGGGAATCACCACCTCCCGGTTCTGCCGGGCCAGGGCGGTAGCTGCTGTGACCTGCTGGGCAGTCTCGTCCGTGTCTAGCTTATCGATAGCGAAGGTGAACGAGCGGTCACGGGTCAAGGTAAATTCCTCGGTGGTGGCGTCTAGGTCAGCCACAGCACCGTAGCGGCTCCACTGGGTGGCACTCTTTGCCCCGCTGCGGTCATAGTCGTTCATGGTGCTGGTGCTGACCTTGTAGACCTTCACCGTGTGTGCGCCTGTCCAGTTGAAGTCGTTGTTGGTCAGGAGGCTTTTCTTGCTCTCCGTGGAAAATTGCTCATCGACATAGGGCAAAAACTTTATTGCCAGGTCGATTGCCATAAAATCACTTCCTAAAATCAGATTTTAGGCTGAAAGGCATTTTTTAGCGCGTCTGTCATCGTGGGCTGGTAGCTGCTGGGGGGATGGGTCACAGGAGCGCCCACAGTAACGGTCTTGGACACCAGACCGGCGAACACGCCGCCGATCAGGCTGTCAATGGCGGTGAAATCCTTCACTTGGCCGTCTGCCAGTTCCAGGGTGTCGATCTCCTGACCGCTGCCCTTCATGACAACCTCCAAGGCCCTGCCAGTCACGCCTTTTTCTTGATAATAGGCCCGCACAGCCGCCTCTTTCGCGGCTCTAGCCTCTTTTGCCTCAAAAGCCTTTTCGCGCTCTTGGAGCGCCTTTTCTCGTTCCTCAAAGGCCGTCTGCTGGGTGAGCTTCTCCCGCTCGCGGGCCAGACGGTCAGAAACGATCTTGTTCACCTCGTCCTGGGTGAACAGCTTGCCCCCTGTTCCCTCCGGGGTGGGAGTAGTAGTCTGCTGCTGGGTGGTGTTGATGGTTTCGCTCATGGTGATACCTCCCGTTTTACGCCCGTCGGCTGAATATAAGAAAAGGCATGGAAAAACAGCAAACTCGCTGCTTTCCCATGCCTTTCTATCGGCTAACCATTTTTGGCGGTACTCTTGCTTTGTTCTGATTTTATTTTACCATGTTACGGCGGTACAATCAAGCCTATAGCCCATTTTTTATGCCTAAATACAATGGGAATCTTCACTTTTTCGGCCCATTTTAGCCGCTTTCCCAATGGTCAAGTAGAGATGCAAAAACGGGGCGTGGCGGTCACTTTTCCTCAGCTTTGCGCGGGGATGGAGGCGGAGGAGGGCCGTCAGGACAGCAGCCGCCTCCTCGTCCTCCGCCGGTAAGTAGGCAAGGGTGATTTTCATGGCCCACTTAACTCCGCCAGCAGCTTTGCCGCCTCCAAGATTTGTTCCGGGGTAGCAGAAGCATCTTCAAGGACCCTCTGCAACGCCTGGCGTGCCGCACGCTTCGCCTCGGTTTCCTCCCGCCACTTTGCCGCTCTGGCCGCTTCGTTGCGCCTGCGGGTCTCCTGGGCCTTCTCGTGGCTCTTATCCATAAGCTTTCTCTCCTTATTTACATTTCCGTTGGTACCGCATTCAGACGAAGGCTTCCCATGCGCACACGATCTACCGTCCGGCGATTCCACGCATCTGACGCCGCTGCGATCCCCCGTTCTAGGCTTTCTCCCAGCAGGGGGGTACAAAATACGGTAGACGTTTGAATAATCGCGTTGATACTCGCGCGAGGACCACAGGAACCGCAGGAGCAGCACCGCGCCCATGCGCCGGACAACCCATACACAGGATAGGCCGCAACGATCATAGCCCCCCCACCGCAGAACATACAAGGCTCTAATTCCGGCGTGTCCTCGTCGGTGGACATCCAAACATGGCTTGTTTTCAGTTTCTCTACGATTGCGTTGGCGTTCATTTGACATTCCCTCCATTTTCGGTTATAGTGGAGGTGGAAATTTGGTCGGTCAAACCCTTTTCCACCTTGCCCTCGCCAGCGTTTGCAGCACTGGCGGGGGCTTCTTCGTTGTCCCGGCAGTCGCAGACTTCGCCGGGGTCCAGGTGCGCCCCGCAGCGGGGGCAGGTGCGGTAGTAGCTCATTCGCGGCCCTCCAAGTCCTTGATATCTTCCAGCGTGTCCCGGATTGCCTCAAGGTGTTCAAGGGTGTCGATTGGGCTGTCCAGCAGATCGGACAAATCCTCGCTCAGTTTCTTGATGTCCTCCATAGTGGACTTGATGTCCATCAATAGTTCCAGATTTGTGTTGTTCATGTTGTTCTCCTTTCCAGGGTTAACTTTTCCTATTGCGAAATAGATGTACACTTTGTTAAGAAAGTTAATTGCTAGGCTGGTAACTCTATTAACTTGTATTAACTTCCTTAACTTCTATTAAGAAAAAACATCTATTCTTTGTAATAGAGACGTTACCCCGCTGGTATTTTTGTCTGATACCCGTGGGGGTGCTGGTACTGCTCCATTCTGATGCCTCGGACGTTGTTTGTGCCTTTTGCGCTATGGGTCACGATCAGCCCGTCCCTCGTTTGCAATTCACGGGCAAGACCACCATCAAGGCGTTGCCGTAGGTCATTGAGGTCAGCATACGGCGGGAATCCCAAAATCTTAGCGCCCTCGCTCTTGAGGTCGGCGTAGCTCCAAAACCCACCGCCGGGCCTGTCGGTGATAAGCTGGTTGAACACTTTTACAAGCGGCTCGTTTTCATAGGGGATGCCCTTTTCCCTCCGCTTGACCACAGCGGTCAGATCATCCGCCGTCATGGGGCTGAATCCAATCCACTGCACCCCGCCCCGGTCGCCGATGGTGTAGGCGATACTCTTGCCTTTGGGGGCGTTGGAGCACTTCACATGGACGGCAATGCGCTCATACTCGTTGTCCGGGTTTTCAATGATTTGCAGGACGCTCCGCATAGCGGCGGGGATGTCCACGCTGCCCAGCGCCCGGTTGACAGGGGACTTGTCCCCGGCATTCTTGGCGGTATGGGCGATGATGATGCAGGCGCAGTCATTGCGGTCGCA
>CAJUCB010000016.1:32207-33921 GCA_910584805.1 uncultured Oscillospiraceae bacterium | reverse complement strand
AATTGAAGAACATCTTGCCCCCCAGAGATATCCAGAACGCCATGGAGAAGCAGATGCGCGCCGAGCGGGAACGCCGGGAAGCCATCCTTCAGGCCGAAGGCCAGAAGCAGAGCCAGATTCTGGTGGCCGAGGGCGAGAAGGAGTCCCGTATCCTCCGGGCCGATGCCGAAAAGGCTGCCCGCATCCTGGCTGCCGAGGGCGAGGCTACGGCCATCCTGCGGGTGAACGAGGCCACCGCCCAGGCGTTGAAACTCCTCAACGAGGCCGGTCCCACGGACTCGGTTATCAAGCTCAAGGCCTTGGAGGCCTTCCAGGCTGCCGCCGACGGCAAGGCCACCAAGATCATCATCCCCTCGGAAATTCAAGGCCTGGCTGGCCTGGCAGAGGGTGTGATCCAGACGGTGAAGCGCCCGGAGCCGGAACAGAATACCAAGGGATAAACAAGCAAATGCCCAGAGCCCCCGCCCCGTATTTGTCCGGGGCGGGGGCTTTTGAGAGAAAGGAAACGGTACCATGCAAACAGAGCGTTTGAACAGCAAGCACGGCTATGAAATCCCCACCCAGGCGATTTGGGCCGGGGAGGAGCGGGTGGTAATCGCCTGCCATGGCTTTGGCAGCAGCAAGGCCAGCCCCATGATCCAGGCATTAAACCAGGCCCTTCCGTCAAAGGGCTGTGGGGTGGTCAGCTTCGACTTCCCCGCCCATGGGGAGAGCCCGGTGTGGCAGGAGGGGCTGCGGGTGCCCTACTGCATCGACGACTTGGCTGTGGTGGAGGACTACGTCCGCGCCCAACGGCCCCAGGCGAAGATCGGATATTTCGGTTCCAGCTTTGGGGCTTATATCACCTTGCTGTACCTGTCCCAGGCGGCAGTCCACGGGGAGCGGGCGTTCCTGCGCTCGGCGGCGGTGGCCATGCCTGCGCTGGTGGACACCTGGGTGGATCAGAAAGCCAGGGAGGATATGGCCCGGCAGGGCTATTTTGTGCCCGATTATGACTATGTCCGGGAGATGCGGGTTACACCAGCTTTCCTCCAAGACTTAGAGGCGTATAACGTCTTTGAACGCTACAAGGCGGGGACTGCGGCCTTGTCTATGGTCCATGGAGGACAGGACTCGGTGGCCCCCTATCAGGCTGCCCAGACCTTTGCCGCTGCCTCCGGTGCGGACTTTCACACCCTCCCCCAGGGGGAACACAACCTCATGGGGGAGGGGGAACTGGAACAGGTGTTGGCCTGGTCCAGTGGGTTCCTTTTGGCGGATTGATAGGCAAACAAACCAAGATGGCGCAGGACAACAATATCGTTTGTCCTGCGCCATCTTTTGTTAAAGGGGGAAACGCGTCAAGTGAGGGGTTCCACGGCCACCACCGTGAGTACCCCTTCTGCCACGGAAAACTTCACGTTCAGCCCTGCAAACGCCATTCCATAGACCCGTGTGGGGTCCTCTTGATAGGAGGGCCGGGGGTCCTGGGCCAACACACCCCTGAGGGCCTCCCGTTGTTCCGGGGGCACCTGGGCCAGAAGGGCCGGGGGGAACACCACGTCAAGATGATACCCCTGGTACTGGGCGGTGAAGCCCCCTGTGGCTTCTGGGTGGGCGTCGGTGTAGGGGAGGTAGGGCTTGATATCAAAAATGGGAGTGCCGTCCAGTAAGTCGGCCCCGGAGACATGGAGCACCGGCCCCCAGTCGGGGTGCTGCTCTACCCCCTCTAGCT
>CAJUCB010000016.1:15978-32197 GCA_910584805.1 uncultured Oscillospiraceae bacterium | reverse complement strand
GGGCGGACCGTGGGGGACCATCCCTCCCGGACTGCCTGGGAGAAGCACCAGATCAACCACAGGTGGGAGAAGCCCTCAATCCCCCGGAGGGCGTCTGGGTTGCGGTACTCTGGCGCAAAGACGATGGTGGAGCGCAGGCTTTCCACTAAACCGCTCTGGCGGGGGATGCCGAACTTGGCGGGAAAGGCACTGCGCATGGTGGCGATGACGTGCATGGGAATAGACTCTTGCATGGGACGTCCTCCTGTGTGCTTTGGTGGGGGGTTACAGGGCCCGGGCCACGGTATAGGCGGTGGCGATGGCGGTCATAACGCTGCCTACCTTACAGCCATCCCCTACTTGATAGACTTCGATGCCGCTGCCGGTGAGTTCGGCGGACAGGGAAGGGCGGGGACGGAAGCCAGCGGCCAAGATAACCCCGTCGGCGGGGAGGGTTTCTTGTCCTTGGGCTGTGGCAATGACCACACTGTCCGGGTTTACTTGGACTAGGCGGCTTCCGGTACGAATGCTGACCTTTGCCTCTTCCAACAAGTCCTCCAGCATCTGCTGGTTGCTCTCTGGCACAGGGATGCCGGCGGAGAGAAGGTTGGGCAGGGCTTCTACCATGGTGACCTCCCGGCCTTCCTGGGCGTAGCCCAAGGCAGTCTCGCAGCCCACCAGACCGCCGCCAATGACCACCAGCTTTTTTCCTGAGACAGGAGCGCCGGTGAGGGCGGCAACGCAGTCCACGACATTGCTGCCCGTGATGCCGGGCACAGCGGGGACGACCAGTTCCGCTCCCACGGCCAGGATTACGCTGTCGGGCTTGCGAGCCAGGATATCCTGGGAGGTGAGGCGGGTGTTGCGTTGGATGGTGACCCCCAGCTTGTCAAGCTGACGCTGATACCAGCGGTTCAGCTGGTTGAGGACTTCCTTGAAGTGGTGGGCCCCGGCGGGGAGCAGGCTGCCTCCCAGTTGTGCAGAGCCCTCGCAGAGGGTGACAGTATGTCCCCGGCTGGCGGCGGTACGGGCGGCTTCCATTCCGGCCACGCCGCCCCCTACCACCAGGACGTCCTTTTTTGCAAAGACGGGCAGGGGGCTGAAGCTGGCTTCCCGTGCGGCCTGGGGATTCACCGCGCAGCCTGCCCGCCGTCCCAGCTTCAACGCGCCGATGCAGCCCTGGTTGCAGCCGATGCAGGGGCGTATGTCCGCCAAAACGCCCCGCTCTACCTTTTGGGGATAGGCCGGGTCGGCTAGGGAGGGGCGGCCCAGAACCACAGCGTCGATTTTTCCCGCTGCAATGGCCGCTCCCGCCAGCTCCGGGGCGTCCATCCCGCCGCCGCAGAGAATGGGGATGTTTACCGCCGCCTTTGCCTGCTCTGCTAAGTCCAGGATGCGGCCCTTTTCCATGTAGCAGGGAGGGGCGGCGTAGTAGAAGGAGTCGTACTGGCCAAAGTCCACACTGAGGCAGTCGTAGCCGTAGGCCTCTAGGCGGCGGCAAATTTCCACCCCCTCTTCCAGGGTGCGGCCCACCTCGTCCTCCCCGTGGAGGGAGGGGTGGTTGTAGCCCTTGATGTAGGTTTTCAGAGCCAAGCGCATGGACACCACAAAGTCAGAGCCGCAGGCGGCCTTGACCCCCTCCACAATTTCCCTGGCGCACCGCAGGCGGTTTTCCAAGGCCCCGCCGTATTCGTCCTCCCGGTGGTTCATGTAGGACAGGGCGAACTGGTCCAGGAGATAGCCCCAGTGCATGGCGTGGACTTCGATGCCAGGGAAGCCGCAGGCCTTCAAAAAGGCGGCAGTTTCAATCATCTGGCGGATTTTCTGCTGGATTTGTTCCTTGGTGAGGGTAGGGGTGGTTTTGGCGGGGTCATGGTAATAGGGGATTTCCGAGGGGCCGTAACAGCCCATGGCGTTGCGTCCATAGCCCATGGAGACTTGGGGGAGCATCTTGGCGCCATAGGCGTCCAAACGCTCCAATAGCTCTACGGCAGAGCGCTGGAAAGCCTTGGGGGCTTTCAGGGGCTGCTTGCTGTCCAGGGGATGGACGGGGTCCACCAGCACGTCTGGGTGAAAGGCCCCAGTATAGATCAGACCGAAACCTCCCTTGGCCCGGGCTTCAAAGTAGGCCAGGCCGTCGGGGGAGAAAGCCCCCTGGGGGTCGAAGAGGGAGGGGAGAGTCAGGGGACCAGCGCAGAAGCGGTTTTTCAGGGTGAGACTGCCCAACTGTAGCGGTTGGAACAGGGCAGAGTAGGGGTAGAACATGGTTTTCACGCTCCTATAAAATATATGGTTCTCAGTGTAGCATAGATTATGGAGTGGTGCAACCGGAGGCATGGGGCTTGCTGGAAAAGGTTGTGAAATTTTCCTGTCTTGTTAGGGGGCCGTATCTTTTATCTTTGAGATGTGCTATAATTGGGGCATCTAAAAAGAGAGAGGAGAAGCGGAATGGAATTGACCTATGCACAAGCCCTGGACCTTCTGAAGGAGTACAACCAGGGGGACTTTCATCTGAAACACGCTTACGTGGTCTCCGACGTGATGGGCTGGTTTGCTGAACAGCTTGGCTTTGGGGACGAGCGTGCGTTTTGGTCCATTGTGGGCCTGCTCCACGACCTGGATTTTGAACAGTACCCGGAGGAGCACTGCGTGAAGTCCCAGGAGATCATGCGGGAGCGGGGGTTGGATGAGCGGTTGATTCGGGCCACTGCCAGCCATGGTTATGGCCTGGTGTCAGACATCAAGCCGGAACACCTGATGGAAAAAGTTCTCTTCGCCACCGACGAGCTCACGGGCCTTATCGGTGCAGCAGCTCTTATGCGCCCCTCCAAGAGTGTGTCGGATTTGGAGGTGAAGTCCGTGAAGAAAAAGTTTAAGGACAAGAAATTCGCTGCCGGCTGCTCCCGGGAGGTGATCCTCCAAGGGACGGAAATGCTGGGCTGGGAGTTGGACGAGCTAATTGACAAGACCATCCAGGCCATGCGTGCCAGTGAGCATGTAGAATGAAAGGATAGGAAATGGAGCGGGACGCAACGAAAACAGGAAGGAGGGCCGCGCTCTGTTGGGGGGCGGGTTCGGTGGTGGTTGTGTGCGTACTGCCATGGCTGACGCTTCTCTTGGACCCCGGTACGGGTATGGGAATTTTTGTGCTGTGCCTGTTCGTTGTGGCTCCAATTTACTTTGTGTTTTTGGGCATCTTTGCGGGAAAGGGTCTCCGCCGCCGCTGGGTTCTGCCCTTCCTGGCGCCTGGGCTGTTTTTGCTGGAAGGCGGACTGATTGACGCATGGCAGATGTTGGCTGGCTATGCTGGGGCATACCTTGCCCTGGGGTTCATCTCCATGATGATTTCTTGGAGCATCGCCCCCAAAGGGGAACAGGCTGATTGACAACAGACCCGGCAGCGAGGACGATGTGCTTCGCTGCCGGGTCTTATGTGGAATATTTGCTGCTGGAACAGGGGTGGCGTGAGCCGTCTCCGTTTATTCTGCCCCGATCCAATACCGCCAGGGGAAGTCCACTGCCTCCTGGGCATAATCAATGCCCACCCGCTTTCCAGACTGAATGGAGAAGGGTAGGCTGTCACTTTCCGGGACATCCAGCCCCAGGGGGGAGAGGTCATCGCAGACGAAAAGATTGTCACTGCACAGGGAGCAGCCGTTTTCCGCTTTGGTGAGGTCCAGGGCCTTGCACAGCTTCCCCGGCCCGTTGAGGAAATTCTTTTTTTGGTAGGGGGAGAGTTGGGAAAACGCCTTGCCATAACGGGTGTGGGAGAGCAGTTCCACGTCCCCCCGTGCCTCCCCGCCCCGGATGAGTACGGCGGCGGGTTCCCCCTCGGGCTCGGTGACAAAGTTCAGGCAGTGATACATCCCGTAGATTAAATAGATATAGGCGGTGCCAGGGGCGGCAAAGAGGGTTTCTGTGCGGGGGGTGCGGCGGTAGCCATAGGCGTGGCAGGCCTTATCCAGCCGCCCGATATAGGCCTCGGTCTCGTTGATACGCAGGGCCAGGGGCAGGCCGTCTAGGACACGGACCAGGTACTTGCCCAGAAGGTCCTGGGCGACGGTACAGGTGTCACGGTTGTAGAACGCAGGGGGGAGTTTCATAGGGAGTGATCTCCTTTCAGCCAGATGATCTGTTCCGGGGGCGGTTCCTCCCCCCAGGCTGCGGCCCGCCAAGTTTCCCCGGCGTAACTGCGGAAATGTTCGTGTTCCGGGGGCGTTTTCCCCCACTGCTGGCCCAGGCCCAGGCCACTGTATTTGCACCAGGACTCCTTCCGGGTCCAGAGGGTGTAAAAAGCGGGCCAATCTCCCCCAAGGGCTTGATAGCAGGCAAACTCCTCCGCTGTCAAGGCTTGCCGGGGAAGGGCGGGACGGCGGGGCTTCATCACCTCGATGTCCACCCCCACCGGGTGGGCAGAGAGGGCGCACAGCACCAGGCCACCGCTGTGGCTGAGGTTGAAATGGTGCTGGGGATTTTTGGGAAAAAAGGGCTTGCCGGTCTCCGTCCGTTCCAGCGGGGGGAGGGGGGAGAGCCCCCAGGCGTCTGCCGCAGCTTGGGCCAGCAGCGCCACCCCGCTGCCCCCATGGGTCCCATATAGCTTCAAAAAACACCCCCCTTTCGGTTATGATTTTCTCCCATTCCGCTTATACTGAATCAAGCGGAAACACTTGCCAAGGTGCGGGAAATTGGATATAATGAGAAACACTTGTTTGGACTACATTATAGCTGAATAGAAAAGGTGTGTAAACCCAATGGCAAATGATTGCATTCATGAATATATCGCGCCCCAAAAACGGGCGCATCTAGTGGGCATCGGCGGGGTGTCCATGTCCCCCCTGGCGGAGGTGCTCCAAGGGGAGGGGCTGAACGTCACTGGTTCCGACATGTTGGACAGCAGTTCCGTGGCCCATCTCCGCTCCCTGGGCATCCCGGTGACCATCGGCCACCTGGCGGAGAGCGTAGCCGGTGCGGATTTTGTCATCCGCACCGCCGCCGTCCACGACAGCAACCCAGAGATCGCCGCCGCCCGGGCCCAGGGCATCCCCGTCTTTGAGCGGGCGGAGGCCTGGGGCTCCATCATGCGCCGGTATAAAAATGCCCTGTGCATCTCCGGCACCCACGGAAAGACCACCACCACCTCCATGTGTACCCACATTGCCATGGCCGCTCGGATCGACCCCACGGTGATGATCGGCGGCACCCTCCCCCTGCTGGGTACCGGCCACCGGGTGGGGAAGGGGGAGACCATCATTTTGGAGTCCTGCGAATACTGCAACTCCTTCCTGTCCTTCTATCCCACCGTGGCGGTGATTTTGAACATCGAAGCGGATCATCTGGACTTCTTCAAGGACTTGGAGGATGTGGAGAACTCCTTCCGGGCCTTTGCCGACCTGGTGCCCAGCGGCGGGACCGTCCTGGCCAACGGGGAGGACGAGAATACCATGGAAGCCCTAAAGGGGAAGAGGGGTGTGCTGACCTTTGGCCTGGAACAGGGGAACTTTCACGCAGAGAATTTGCGCTGGAAGGGGGGCCTGCCCAGCTTCGATATCGTCCAGGACGGGAAGCCTGTGGCCCACATCTCCCTCCAAGTACCTGGGATGCACAATGTGAAGAACGCCATCGCCGCCGCCGCTGCCGCCCTGGTGCTGGGCATCTCTGGGGACGCCATCGCCCGGGGCTTGAACGACTTCCGGGGGGCGGGCCGCCGCTTTGAGTATAAGGGGATGGTCAAGGGGGCGGCCATCTATGACGACTATGCCCACCATCCTGGGGAGCTAAACGCCCTGTTGGATATGGCCATGAGCCTGGGGTATCAGCGGGTGATCTGTGCCTTCCAGCCCCATACCTATACCCGGACCAAGGCCCTGTTTTCTGAGTTTGTGGAGGCATTGCAAAAGCCCAATGTGACATTTTTGGCGGAAATTTTCGCTGCCCGGGAGAAGAACGACGTGGGGATTTCCTCCCAGGACCTGGCGGACGCCATCCCCGGTGCCCTGGTGGCGCCCTCCTTTGCGGAGTTGGCCAACTGGCTTTACCGCCTGGCCCGGCCGGGGGACCTGATTCTCACGGTGGGGGCGGGGAACGTCTACACCGTGGGGGAAGCCCTGGCAAAGCGGGACAGCCAAGCAGAGCAGAGCGCAACGGCGCGCTGAAGCAGACACAGGATCGAGAGCTCCGCCGCCCTTAGGCGGCGGAGGTGCTTTTACACTAGGAGTAGAAATTGACGCCCACGGGGGTTGGAGAAGGAAAAAATGGAGAAACTAAATATTCAAGAGATTCCCGGCTTTCGCTTCGGCCAGGCCCAGGACCAAAAAGCTGGCACCGGCTGTACGGTGATCCTCTGTCCCCAGGGGGCAGTGACCGGGGTGGATGTTCGGGGCGGCTCCCCCAGTACCAGGGACACCGACGCCCTGGCCCCCCAGTGCAACCGGGAAGTGGTCCACGGGGTGCTTCTCACCGGGGGCAGCGCCTTTGGCCTGGATGCCGCCGGTGGGGTGATGGAGACTTTGGAGTCCGTGGGCATCGGCCGGGATGTTGGGGTCACCCGTGTCCCCAACGTTTGCGCCGCTGTCCTCTTCGACCTGAAATTCGGCCGCATGGATCGCCGTCCAGATGCCGCCATGGGCCGCGCCGCCTGCATTGCTGCCCTAGAGGGCTTGCCCTTCCGGGAGGGGAACTTCGGTGCGGGGATGGGCTGCACCGTGGGGAAGCTCCTGGGCCCGGAACAGGCTATGAAAGGCGGCGTGGGGGCCTATGCCCTGCGCCAGGGGGAACTGCTGGTGGGGGCTGTGGTGGCCTGCAATGCCGTGGGCGACGTGGTGGAACGGGGCCGGATCATTGCCGGCGCCCGGAACCGGGATAACACGGGCTTCCTTTCCAGCGAGGAGTGGCTCATTGCCCACAGCACCCGGCAGAAGGACATTTTCAGCGGCAAGATGACGGGGGAGAACACCGTCATCGGCTGTGTGGTGACCAATGCTGCCCTGAACAAGGCCCAGGCCAGCAAGCTGGCGGCGGTGTCCCAAAACGGGACGGTCCGAGCTGTCCGCCCCGCCAACGCCACCTTTGACGGGGATTGTATGTTTGCCATGTGCTATGGCTCGGTGCCCGCCGACCCCGATGTGGTGGGCATTCTGGCGGCCCGGGCTGTGGAGGAGGCCATCCACCGCTCGGTGCGCCAAGCGGAGAGTCTACACGGGCGGCCCGCCCTGCGGGACCTGCCCTTTTGAAAAATAGGAAAAAGGAGCGCTGCATGAAAGTATCGGAATTGAAGTATGAACGGCTTTCCATCGAGGAATTTGCCGGGGAGATCAAGGACATTATCCGCCAGGTGAAGGAGGCTTCCTCCGCCCAGGAGGTGTTGGAGGCCCGGGAGCGCTATAAGAAGCTGTCGATCCGTTTGGAGACCGCCCAGGCCCTGTCCTATATGCGCTACAGTATCAATACCGCCGATGAATTTTATCTGGCGGAAAAGGACTACTACGACGAGACCGGCCCCCAGGCCCAGAGCCTGATGCAGGACTATAGCCGGGCTATGGTGAACAGCCCCTACCGCCAGGAGCTAGAGGACAACGGCAAGCTGCTGCCCCTGATGTACCGCTCTATGGAGGTGGATTTGAAGTCCATGGCCCCCTGTATCATCCAGGAGATGGTGGAGGAAAACCGCCTGGTGAGCAAGTATTCCCAGCTTATGGCGGGGATGGAGTTTGAATTCCGTGGGGAAAAGCTCCCCCGTCCCATGCTGATGAAGTATGCCAAGTCCCCGGACCGGGCCACCCGGAAGGAGGCCTATGAGGTTCTAGGCCGCACCCTTAAGGAGCACAGCCAGGAGTTGGACGGCCTCTTTGACCAGTTAGTGACCATCCGTCATCGGATGGCAGTGCGCATGGGGTATAAGAATTTCGTGGAGTTGGGCTACTACCGCATGGGCCGCCTGTGCTATGGCCCGGAGGAAGTGAAACAGTTCCGGGAGAACGTCCGGTGGGATGTGGTGCCTGTGGTGGCCCGGCTCCGGGAGGAAGTGGGCAAGGCCCTGGGCGTGGACAAGTTGATGCTCTACGACTACGACCTGATTTTCCCCCAAGGGGACCCTGCACCCAAGGGGGGGAAGGAAGAAATCTTTGCCGCCGCCAAGGCCATGTACCACAGCATGAGCAAGGAGACAGGGGAGTTTTTCGACTTCATGCTGGACACCGATGCTTTCGATGTGGAGTCTCGGAAGAACAAATGGGGGGGCGGCTACTGCACCAGCTTCATGGCCTACCACCAGCCCTTCATCCTGGCCAATTTCAACGGCACCTCAGGGGATGTGGATGTGGTGACCCATGAGGCAGGCCATGCCTTTGCCGACTACACCATTGCAGGCAACGAGTATGTGGTGGAGCTGAATGTGGGCGGCATGGAGACGGCGGAGACCCACTCCATGAGCATGGAGTTCTTCGCTTGGCCTTATATGGAGCACTTCTTTGGGGAGGACGCCAAGCGCTATCAGTTCATGCACCTGCTGGACTCTCTATCCTTCCTGCCCTATGGCACCATTGTGGACGACTTCCAGCGCCAGGTCTATGAGAACCCGGAGTGGACCCCGGAGGAGCGCAAGGCCGCCTGGCGGAAGCTAGAGGCGGAGTTCCGCCCCCACCTGCACTTCGAGGGCATCCCCTACTTGGAGGAGGGCACCCGCTGGCAGTATCAGATGCACATCTATGAGACACCCTTCTATTATATTGACTATTGCCTGGCCCAGACGGCGGCGCTGCAATTCCTCCTGGCATCCCAGAAGGACTATGACGGGGCCTTCGCCCGCTACGTCCGCTTCCTCTCTCAGGGCGGGGAGAAGGTATTCACGGACTTGTTGGAAGAGGCCGGTTTGCGCTCCCCCTTCCAGGAGGGGGCCTTGGGACAGTTGGCCCAGGAGACAGAGCAACTTTTGGAAAAGTTAAAAGCTGACGCAGGCCTTTGAACATTGAACAATAGGAACATCCCCCTGGTTGGTACGCAGACCAATCGGGGGGATGTTTTTTCTCTTGACAAATAGACTACAAGCTGTTATCCTATAGTTAGACTACAAGATGTCATCAAAGGAGGTGACAAGGGATGATTGCCCAAGTTTCCGATTCTGAGCTGGAATTGATGAAGATTGTCTGGGCCAATGAGGGCACAGCCTTCTATGCGCACATCATGGAGGAGTTGGCAAAATCAGGCCGGACATGGCAGAAGAACACCATCATTACTTTGCTGTCCCGTCTGGTGGAAAAAGGGCTGCTCAAGACCAAGAAGTTGGGCCGCAGGAACGAGTACTCTGCGGTGGTGTCCGAAGGGGACTATCGGGCGGCCCAGACCCAGACGCTGCTGAACAAGCTGTATGAGGGCAGCGCCAAGGGGTTGGTTTCCACCCTGATCCAGAGGGATTTGATTTCCCCGGCGGAGTATGAGGAGTTGAAGCAGTTCTGGGAGGAGGGAAAGCCATGAATGAGATAGGAAAGCTGGTGGTATCCCTGTCCCTCTCCGGAGGGGTGCTGCTCCTGGTGCTGCTGTCTGGCAGGCCTCTGTGGAAAGACAGGGTGAGTAAAACCTGGCAATATTACATTTGGCTCATCGTAATTGCCCGGCTGCTGTTGCCAGTGCCCACAGAGCTGGAGTTTACTTGGGAGCGTGCGTCCCAGGCGGGGCAAAGCATTCAGTCACCAACGGCGGAACTGTACATGACCTCCCCTGAAGAGGCGGACAACCATAGCCCCAGCGGGGACGGTTTGGGCAATGGGATGGCCCGGCCGGAGGGGACGCCTCTGCTGGAAGAATCCAAGGAGAATGCTGGGGCATGGCTTTTGGACAAGCTCTGGCTGTTGTGGCTAAGCGTGGCACTGTGCATGTTCCTGCAAAGGGTTGTGACCTATTGCCGTTTTAGGGGCCATATCCAGAGGGGTTGGGGGGCAGTGACCCAGCCAGCTCTGTTGGGAACCCTGGCCCAGGCCAAGACGAAGGCCGGGGTGCGCTGTCCGGTGGGGCTATACCACAATCCCATGGTATCCTCGCCTTTGCTGTTGGGCTTTTTCCGGCCAGTGGTGGTGCTGCCCAACACGGACTTGCCCAAAAGTGAGCTGTATTACACCCTGCTCCATGAGCTGACCCACTATAAACGGGGAGATATGTTCTATAAGTGGCTGGTGCAGTTGACCCTGTGCCTCCACTGGTTCAACCCCCTGGTCTGGTGGATGGCGGGGCAAATCAACCGGGACTGTGAGCTCTCCTGCGATGAGGCCCTGCTCCGACGCTTGGATGCGCCTGCCTGGCGGGACTATGGAGAAACCCTCCTCCACGCTATGGTGGCAGGGGAGCGCTACCCTAAAGTGGCTGTCCACCTGAACGAAAGTGCTCAGTGCTTAAAAGAAAGGTTGGGTGCTATTATGAGGTTTGGGAAAAAGAGACCTGTGGTAATCTCTCTGCTGCTAACCTGTCTGCTGATTGGCGTTGCGGTGGCGGCGGGGGCTTGCGTGCCGCAGTCCCTGGTGGGGGAGAAGGAGC
Organism: uncultured Oscillospiraceae bacterium; assembly: GCA_910584805.1. Lineage (GTDB taxonomy): Bacteria > Bacillota > Clostridia > Oscillospirales > Oscillospiraceae > Evtepia. The sequence goes on along the minus strand of CAJUCB010000016.1, from coordinate 21,697 downwards.
CAACAGAGGAGGAGCTTTGGGAGCAGGAACACTCAATTTTGTGGGGATATACAGAAGAGGATGCGTATGCACAATATCCCTGCCACTTGGGGTGGACGGGCCTCTATTCTCCACAAGGAAGAGATGTTGCTGTAACACTGGATCATGACAGTCAGGGCCCCTATATTTTTAACCTATCTTGGAATGTATATGGCTACAACGGAGAGATACCCCCCAGCAAGACCTTTCCAGTTTGGGACGAGGAGGAGCAGGAGAGGGTGACACTAACAGCCTACTTTAGCAAATACAGCGAAAAGATTATGAGAAACCCGGGGGCGATGCAGGCGTTGCGGGAGCTGATGTTGGAAGAATACAAGCATGGCAAGGTGAGAGGGGATCGGGACATCAACTTTTTTATCCATGTTGCGGATGATGTTGGCGCTGTTGGTGCGGAAAAACTAGCCCAACGGTATTATGAGGATGGCCTAGGGATAGAATTTGGTGAGGTTCTGTATATTTTGGACGAAAGCATCCAAAGGGAGTGGCTAGAGAGGGCTTATGCTGAAGGAAATAAGACGCTTTATTCAGAGGCCCTAGAGTGCTTGTACTGGGACGATAGGAACAATTGGATGGAGATGGATCCCCAAGTAGTGGAGGAACTTGCCCAACAGGCCTACGCTGACGATAAGGTTGAAATTTTCGACGTTTTGACCTGGCACATGGACCGGACGGCTTTGGAACGATGGCAGGAACGGCTGGAACAGGAAAACCGGGCCGTATACCTCCCCATTGTCCGGGAGTCTTTGCGGTGGGTGGAGGAATAGGAAACAGGAAAGCAGTGGTCTGGACCTTTCACGTCCAGACCACTGCTTTTACGGCACCCTAACCTCTTGCACCAAATTTTCTCGGAAAAGCCGCTGGATGTCCTCCCGGCGCTTGCTCTGTCCCAGGCACCACATGAGCTTTGTCACTACGGCCTCCTGGGTCATGTCGTGGACGGGGATGCCGCCGCAGTCCAAGATTCGCTGTCCAGTCTCGTAGACGCTGAGGTTACTCCCCTCATAGCGGCACTGGCTCCCCACCAGGATGGGCAGGCCGGACTGGGAGGCCCGGCGGATTTCTGCGGTAAAGTCGCTTTTCAAAAACGGGACACCCCCCAGGCCGAAGCCCTCAATGTAGATGCCCTCATACCCCCGCTCCTGAAGGAAGCGGAAGATATCTGGGTCCATGCCAGGGAAGAGCTTCAAGACGGAGATGCGGTCGGAGTAGTCCACTTGGAGGCGGAAGGGGCCTGCCGGCGGGGTCTCCTCTAGGCGCAGTTGCAGGCCAAATGCGTTGACCTCCCCGACGTAAGGATAGTTGATGCTCTCGAAGGCGTTGAAGCTGACGGTGCGCACCTTGGAGGTCCGGCAGCCCAGCATGATTTTTCGGTCAAAGGCCACGAACACCCCGCCCCGCCCGCTGGCGGCCATTTGCAGGGCACAGCGGAGGTTGTCGGCGGCGTCAGACATAGGGACGCCCAGGGGCATTTGGCTCCCAGTGAGCACCACCGGGATGGGGATGTTTTGCAGCATGAAGGAGAGCATGGAGGCGGTATATGCCATGGTGTCCGTGCCGTGGATGAGCACCACCCCGTCCCAGCGTTCCACATCCTCGCCGATGCGCAGGGCCAGGGTGCGCCAGTGGTCTGGGGTGATGTTGGAGCTGTCCAGGGAGCAGTGGTCCTCTGGGGTGATGGACAGGGCAGGGTCGAAGCCCCCCAAGAGGGTGCCGATTTCCTCACTGCTGAGGGCGGGGGTGAGGCCGTTTTCCCCGGGGCGGGAGGAGAAAGTCCCGCCAGTGTTGATTAGTAATATTTTTTTCATCATAGCTGCAGTATAGCAAAGCCGGGGAGAGATTACAACAAGAAATGATGGGATTTTCCCTAATTCCCTGCTTCCATGGCAGTGGGGGAGAGCTGGCCTACATATAGCCTAGCGTTTGCATATAGCTGGCACAATTCTGCCCGCTTGAGCTTCCCTTTTGGGTTGAAGTTGCCGTGGCTGTCCTGGCCGGTGCACAGCTTAATTTCATAGGCAAAGACGATATCGCTCAAATAGGCGATGGAGATGTTTAGATAGTCTGGGATGACCACGTTGCTTGCCTCGATATCGTGGGGGAACAGGTCCCGGTAGGCCCGGGCCAGGGCGGATACCGCCTCCTCCCGGGTGACCGGCGCACTATAGTCCTGGTGGGGGAAGATGTACCCAGCGTCAAGACAGCTCTGGATTGCCTTGCCTGCCCAGTAGCCGTTTTGGTCTGTGCCCACCGGCAGGCCGGAGGTGCGGGCAATGACTTGGCAGAGTTCCGCCAGGGACAGGGTCTGCTCAGGACGGAAGGTCCCGTCGGCATACCCCTTGATGGAGCCGGAGATGGCCATGGCGTTTACGGCCCGGTAATACCAGGCGGTGGAGGCGACATCCCGGAAGATGGGGAGGGAGTCGTTGCCAATGTAAAAGGTCAGGGTGCCTCGGCTGTCGATGGGGAGCTCTGTGGGGGTGACGGTGAGGTTGTGGCCGTGGATGTAGACACCCTTGTGGGGGGCACCTGCCAATTTCACCGGGTAGGGGAAGTGAAAGGTATAGGAGTTGGAAAAGCTGCTCTCTAGGGTTTTGCGTTCCTCGTCTGTACAGTCATAGTCGGGATACTGGGCCAAAAGGGCGTCCAGGGCTGCCCGGTTGTCGTATTGCAGCTCCAAGGTGAAGGCATTTTTTGTGGTCTTTTTGAGTGTAAGCGCGCCATCAAAGTGTGCGTTCAGTGCGGCCAGATCGTCGAAAGCCGTAGACTGTACCGTACCGGCATACTCGGTGCCGTTGTAGGTAAAGTACTGGGCTTTACTCAGGTCGATGTTGTGCGCTTCCCCAGCGTCCAGGGCATCCACCCGGCAGCCGGATTGTACTGTGACGGTACCAGAACCATCCGGGTCCAGGGTGATTTCTGTGCCACTGTGGATACAGGAACAGAGGGATACCAGCAAGGTGGCTATCATAAAAAAAGATAAAATGTTTCGTTTCATAGCGATGTCTCCTTATAAAGTAGGAAAACAGTGTGATTTAAGGCCACACTGTTTTCTCGTTGCATCACTATATGTCAACGTTCCTAGAGATCATACCAACTTTTTGGGAATACTTTGCCGGTGTCCTGAAAAGCTGCCTTTGGCAAAGCAGGAAAAGTATGATATAATTGGGGCAAGCAAACACTAGGGGGAGACCCCGCAGGATGATGGCGAGGAGAAGAAATATGAACAAACGAATTACCGCCGCACAGGCGGCGGCACTGGTCAAGGATGATATGACCCTGACCACCACAGGCTTCAATGGCTTTGGATGTCCAGAGGACTTGATTATGAGCTTGGCGGAGCATTATGACCAAACCGGCCACCCCCAAAACCTGTCCTTGGTGAAGTGTACCAGCCAGGGGGACGGGGAAGGCCGGGGCGTCAGCCATTTGGCGGAGAAGCCGGGGATGTTCCGGGAGCTGATCATTTCCCACATGGGCTATGACCCTGGCCTGCGCAAGATTGTGGCGGAGGAAAAGGTGACCTGTTATATGCTCCCCCTGGGGAACCTGATGCAGCTTTTCCGGGCCATTGCCGGAGGGCTGCCGGGGGCCATCTCCACCACAGGAATTGGAACCTTTGCCGACCCCCGCTTTGGTGGCGGCAAAGCAAACCGAAAGACCAGGGAGGCGGGGAAGGAGATTGTTTCCCTGGTGGAGCTTGGGGGAAAGGAATGCCTGTTTTACCCCAGCTTCCCTGTTGATATCTGTTTCATCCGGGCAACCTACGGGGATGAGGACGGGAACCTGTCCATTCGCCACGAATCCATGAACGTGGAACAATTTGAGGTGGCGGCAGCGGTACACAACAGCGGCGGGATCGTGGTGGCCCAGGTGGACAAGGTGGTCAAGCGTGGGACCATCCCCGCCCAGGAGGTATTCATCCACGGCTTCATGGTGGATTATATCGTGGAGGGACGACCGGAGTACAGCCGTCAGGGCTTTGACACAGACCTGTTCCGCCCAGAGCTGGCAGGGCTGGCTAACGTGCCCGGGGTGCCCTTTGAGCCTTTGAAGCTTAGCCCACCTAAGGTCTGCTGCCGTCGGGCCGCGATGGAACTAAAACCCCATAGCCTCATCAACCTGGGGATTGGAATGCCCGGCGGTATCGGCTCTGTGGCTGACGAGGAGGGGATTTCTGACCTATTCACCCTCTCCATCGAGTGCGGCCCCCTGGGTGGTATCCCGCTGCGAGGGGTGGGCTTCGGCGCAGCGGCCAACCCAGAGGCCATGTACCGCATGGCGGATATCCTACAGCTCTACGACGGCGGTGCCCTGGACATGGCGGTGCTGGGGTTCGCGGAGGTGGACCGGCTGGGGAACGTGAATGCCTCTAGCTTCCACGGCCGGATGGTGGGCCCCGGCGGGTTCATCGACATCACCCAGAACGTGCGCAAGCTCTGTTTCATCGGGACCTTTACCGCAGGGAAACAGCAGGTGGACCTGACGGCAGATGGCGTCCAGGTGGTTACCCAGGGCCCACAGAAGAAGTTCCGCAAGGATGTGGAGGCCATTACCTTCTCCGGCCAGGAGGCAGTGAAGAAGGGGCAGGAGGTGCTGTACATCACGGAGCGGGCGGTGTTCCGCTTGGAGAAAGCGGGGATCACCCTGGTGGAGATCGCCCGGGGCGTGGATCTCCAACGGGATATTCTGGACCAGATGGAGTTCCAGCCGGTGATCCCACCCCATGTCCCCTTTATGGAAGAACGGCTCTTCCAGGAGGCCCCTATGGGGCTCACTGCAGAGCAGTTGGAAGAGGCCAATGCCGGACAGACTGTCCGGCCGGGCGTGTAAAGCAGGAGAGAAAGGCGGCGCGGTATGCTTCAGGAGATCGAACCGAAACAGTATCATGTGGAATATTCCCTCCGCCAGCCGGAGGCGGACAGCTTGTGCTTCGTGTTTCAGGGGCGCAAGGCCTTGGAGCGGGTTCAGGACGGCAGCTTTGCCCTGCCCACCTACCGGGAGCTGCGGGCTGAGATGAAGCAGGTGTTTTACCTCTTCCGCATCGACGGGGAGGAATATTACCTGGCAGAGCTAGAGGAAGGGGCCCAACTGCCGGGCTATGACTGGCAGGACTTGAGAAAGGACCGGGAGAAGAAGGACAAGGCCTTCCACTTTGCCGAAACCACGGCCTACCACCTGTCCCTCTGGTATCGGGACAACAAGTTCTGTGGCCGTTGTGGTGGAGAGACCCAGCCAGACCAGGACGAGCGGATGCTCCGCTGCCCCCGCTGCGGGAATATGATCTATCCCAAGATTGCCCCAGCGGTGATTGTGGCAGTGACAGACGGGGAGCGCCTATTGATGACCCGCTACCAGGGCCGGGAATACAAAGGCTATGCCCTCATTGCCGGCTTCAATGAGATCGGCGAGACCGCCGAGGACACGGTGCGCCGGGAAATCCGGGAGGAAGTGGGGCTGGAGGTGAAGGACATCCGCTACTACGGTAGCCAGCCCTGGGGGACGGAATCCAACCTCCTGCTGGGCTTTTTCGCCCGCCTGGACGGGGATGGGACCATCCACATGGACCGACAGGAGCTGTCCCAGGCGGGGTGGTACCGGCGGGAGGAGATCCCCGTCAAGCCCGATGAGTACAGCTTGACGAACCACATGATCCAGGCCTTCCTGCGGGGCCAGTGGACAT
>CAJUCB010000016.1:11225-15968 GCA_910584805.1 uncultured Oscillospiraceae bacterium | reverse complement strand
TAACAGAAAAATAAACAACGCCGGTGAGGGGATACTCACCGGCGTTGTTCGTTGTCTGTTTCGTGTAAGATGAATTGATTGTTTCCGCAGGCACAGCGGTAATCCCGGCGGGTTGGCTTAGATACAAAGGCCTGGACGACCTTGCCCCGCCGCCGGTACCGTGCCGTTCGTCCGCAGGCCGTGCAGCGTAGCACATATTTAATGCCGTCGGGACGGTCCATCAGCTCGGGGTAGCTGCTCAAACGGCTGCCGTCACAGCCAAACGCTTTGGCTGTAGCTTTCCACAGGGCCCCGTGATCTGCTTGCTGATGGATTAGGATGGTGTAGGCGTGGGCGTACTCATGGCGGATTGTGTTGAGCAGGTGCTCTAGGGTGGCATGTTGCAGCAGCCGTTCCGCGAATACGAATGTTTCCACGGACATCTGTTTCCCTTTTTGGAGATACCGGCACTTGGCCAAGGTGGCCGTCATCCGTTTGGAAATCTGGATGGGGATGGTGCTGGTATCCAAGCCGGAGATTCCGTCCAGACGGTTGAGTTCCCGCCGGATATCCTGTTCACTGAACATGGGGAAGTCCTTTTTATTGGGGGAGCTGGGCGGTATAGTTCCCCACCTGGATGGTATGTACCGCTGAGGGCTCCACCGGAGAGAAGAACGCCCCGCCACCTACCATCCCAGAGGAACCGCTCAGGGTGAAGCTGCCGTTTACCTCCAAGGCATCCCCCTTGCTGTCCAGCAGGGCAATGGAGTTGCTCAGGGCCTCCCCACTCTGGCCGCCGCTGTCCTTTAAGAGGAGCTTTAGGGAGAGAGGGGAGAGGAGGGCAGTGCCCACCGGGTTTCCCGCTTCGTTTTTCAGTTCCAAGGACTGGGTTGGGGCCAGCTTTTGGGGTGTCCAGCTTGCAGTGAGGACGAAAGCGGGGGTGGAGGCTCCCCCTTGGCTGCTCTCCAACATCAGGGTAAGGGGCTTTCCAACGGAGAGGGATTCCGTGCTTTTGTAGTCAAAGATGGCCAGACAGTTGAAGCTGCCGCCGCCAGCTTCTTCCACCCGCAGCTCTGTGTTGAGCGCGGGCCCCTGGCTGCTGGCTAAACCATTTTCAGGAAGAAGGGTGGCCCGGAAGTCTGGCAGCTCATCCCCTGCCTGGGGGCAGGTGAGGGTAAACGCCACATAGAGCAGGGTACTGTCCCCCATGGTTTCGGTGATGTGAAGAGCGGTACCGGTTTCCGGGGACTCCTGGGTCAGGTCAAGGGTTTCATAACAACCATCCAAGGTTTCCTGAGAGAGGCCGTCCAGGTTTAGATAGGTGGCTAGGGGGCCCAGTCCAGTCTTGATTTGCAAGATGTCGGGATCGCCCTCTTTGGCTGGGGGCTCCTCTGGGGTGGGCTCACTGCCGCAGCCTGCCAGGAGAGCGGCGGCCAGGCACAGGGGAAGCAACAGGGTACATAGTTTTTTGAACATGTGGCGCCTCCCAATTAGAGGAACGGGTCCTGCTTGGCAGAACCGGCGCTGGCCCCGGGCAGCTCGCCAGGGGCGGCAAAGCCCCGCTGCAATGCCTCGAAGCGCAGGAAGCGATATACTTCCGCCATGGTGGCATTGTAATAGGGCTGGACATAGAACACGCCCACGATATTCCAGGTGATGACGTCCAAGAGGAACCAGAAAATGAAGGAAAGCTGGGTGAAGAAGATGTCCATCTTGTGGCCTCGGGTCATATCCATGCTCAACTGCAGTATCCGGTTGTGATCCAGGTCGGGGTTCTCTGCCAGGATGTAGGGCACGGCGAAATAGGCATAGGAGCGGACGATGCCGGGGATGAGGAAGAGCAGGGACCAGAGGAAGATGAAGAGATTGCGCAAAAACTGGGTGAGGACTACGTTGCCGAAGTTCCGGGCGAAGCCCAGCGCCACCTGGGAGAAGGGGACTTGCTGGGTGCCGTTGTTGTCCAGGAAGAAGCGGCAGGCGCCCACCTCATAGGGGTTGGACACCAGCAGGCGGAACGCCAACACAAAGATGAAGGGGACGTGGATGGAGAAGGTCATCCGCGCCATGACCTCTTCCCAGGGCAGTTCTCTGGTATAGGAGACGTAATGGGAGAGCCAGGGAATGTAGTCTGGGGCGTAGTTGATTTGAATGGCCATGAACCCGCCGCCCACCAATGTCAGCGAAAGTCCAGTAGTTCTGGCGGAAGTTGACCTTTGCGTTTTCTTTGAACAGGGTGCTATTCCACATGTTTTCCATGGAGGGACCTCCTTAATCATACAATCACAGTGTAGTACTTTCATTCTACGGGATAAGCTGGGGAAAGTCAACCTTGGTACCTGCGATTTTACATGAAAAAACACCCTGCCCCAGGGCGGCTTCTGTTGCCTTTCCCCCTTGTTTTTTCCGCGAAGATGGTCTATGATGGGGATTCTCAATGACAAGGGGAAAGGGGGAGTGGCCCATGAACAAAAGAGATTGTGAGACCTTACTGGAATATACCTTGGGTCTGGGCAGACAGATGATGGAATGCGGCGCGGAGGCCTGGCGGGCGGAGAACACCATGGCCCGTATTTTCCGGGCGTACGGCATGGAGGTGCTGGATGCCCATGCCATGCCCACCCAGGTGGCGGCCACGGTGAAGACGAAAGCGGGTGAGCACTATCCCAGCACCTGTATGGTCCTCCCGGAAAAGACGGGGATGAACCTGCGGCGGCTGGAAATGATCAACGCGGCGGCCCGGCAGATCTGCTTTGACCCACCGCCGGTAAGCCAATTGCCCACGATCAAGGACAATTCCCCCCGATGGGCGGTGTCGGAGCTGATTGGGTATATCTTGGGGATCGGGGCCTTTGCCGTGTTTTTTGGCGGGAACCTGTTGGATGGCATCCTCTCTGCCCTCATCGGCTGTGGCATCTATTGCTTGGATCACCTGCGGATGCGCAACCTGCAAAACCGGACCATCTATATTATGATCGCCTGCTTTGCTTCGGGTCTCCTGGCGCGGCTGTGTGCGGGGATTTTCCCCATGTGTAACTTGGATATGATTGTCATCGGGGATATCATGATCTTCATTCCTGGGCTCTCCCTGGTGAACGGCGTGCGGGAGCTCTTTTATTCGGACATCCTCACCGGCATTTACCGTATGGTGGAGGCAGTGCTGGGGGCGGGGGCTATCGCCATCGGATATGCTGTGGCGCTGATGATTGGAGGGGGCCTATGATCGGAGAACTGATCCGTATTTTGACGGCCACCCTGGGCACCTTGGGCTTTGCCCTGGTGTTCCGGGTGCGTCACTGGCACTTGGTTTGGGCAACATTGGGCGGTACGCTGGCCTGGGTCAGCGATGTCATCGTGAGCCACCTTGGCGGAGGAGCGTTCCTTAGCTCCCTGGCGGGGGCGCTGGCGGTTTGCCTGTGGTCTGAGGGGATGGCCCGCTGGCGCAAGGCCCCGGCCAATGTCTACCTGATCCCGGGCATTGTCCCCCTGCTCCCCGGCAGCGCCCTCTACTATGCGATGGAGGGGGCCATCTACAGTGATATGGAGGTCTTTACCCAGCGGGGGATAGACGCGCTTCTGGCTTCCCTGGGGATTGCGGGGGGTATCCTGATTGCCTCGGAGATTGTCCGCATCATTTTGGTGGTGCAGTATAAGACCCGGAGAAAATAATCTGGATATGGGGAAAAAACCCTCTTTGGCTATGGTAAAGCCTTGGATTTGGTTTATAATAGAGACATCAAATACAAAAACATAGAGGTGGAGTTTTATGTTAGACCAAGTACGGGAAGAAGCCAGACAGGCGGCGGAGCAGATTTGCGAAGTGGCCAAGCTGCAAAAGGGACAGATCCTGGTGGTGGGCTGCTCTACCAGTGAGGTGGCCGGCCATAAGGTGGGCAGCAGTTCCAGCCCGGAGATTGGGAAAGCCATTTTTGACGGGCTCATGGAGGTCCTGGCCCCGAAGGGCATTTACCTGGCAGCTCAGTGCTGTGAGCATTTGAACCGGGCTATCATTGTAGAGGGGGCGGCGGTGCCCAACGCGGAAATTTGTAACGTTGTCCCTCAGCCCAAGGCAGGGAGCTCCTTTGCCACAGCGGCCTACCATGGTTTTTCCCACCCAGTGGCGGTGGAGTTTATCCGGGCAGATGCCGGCCTGGACATCGGCGGAACCCTGATCGGGATGCACATGAAGCATGTGGCAGTGCCGGTGCGCTTGGAGTGCAAACACATCGGCCAGGCCATCCTCCTGGCGGCGCGGGTGCGCCCCAAGTTCATCGGCGGCGACCGGGCCATGTATGATGAGACATTGAAATAATCCTCAGTTTGGAAGCTGCGATACCCCTGGAGTGGAAGCTCCAGGGGTTTTCTCTGGATTTGGGGCTTGTTTTTTCCAATCAAACCGGTATAATGGGGAAAACTCGATGATAGAGGGAGTATTTTTATGAATGAGAGAGAAAAGATCTAGCGGACCCAAAAAGTCCGCAAATTGGCAGTGATGGCTATGCTGGTGGCGGTGTCGGTGGTGCTGGTATACCTGGTCCACTTCCCCATCTTCCCCGCAGCCCCCTTCCTGGAATATGACCCGGCGGATATCCCCATCCTCATCGGGGCCTTTGCTTATGGGCCTCTGGCGGGGATTCTGCTGACAGTGGTGTCCGCAGTGATCCAGGGGCTGACGGTGAGCGCCCATAGCGGCCTGTATGGGATCATCATGCACATCATTGCTACCTCTGTGCTGGTGCTGGTGTCTTCTGGCATTTACCGGATGCG
>CAJUCB010000016.1:0-11215 GCA_910584805.1 uncultured Oscillospiraceae bacterium | reverse complement strand
CCACAGCAGGAAGGGGGCCATTGTTGGACTAATCCTTGGGGTGCTGTCCATGGGCCTTGTGATGATGCCCACCAACCATGTGATTACGCCGCTGTTTATGGCGGTGCCGGTAGATGTGGTGGATGCCCTGCTGCTGCCGGTGATCCTGCCCTTCAACCTGCTGAAGGCCGGAGTAAACGCCTTGGTGACCTTCCTGGTGTATAAGACCATCTCCCGGCACATTGTCCATGGCCAAGAGTGGAAGAAGGACGCGATGGAGCCTGTCCAGGAGGAGAAGCCGGAACTGTCTGTCCTAGAGGACGAGGCAGGAGAGACGTTGCCAGACGTGGAAGCGCACTGAGCCTTTCGGCCCCTGGGGTTTTCTGGCCCCAGGGGCCGAAAATCATTGACAGAAGCGCCCCTATCTGGTAAGATAATTTCAACATAGAATAGGATAAAAATGAAGTTGCAGGAGGAATTTACCTATGAGGCTTCTTCTGAAAGAAGTGTCGGTGCTGGGCAGCAGCGGGATGGAACGGCGGTCGGTCCTGGTGGACGATGGCCGTATTGTTTCCCTTTCCAGGGAAGTACCCCAGGTTTCTGACGCCCGTGTGATGGAATTGAATCATGGTTGTCTGTTTCCCGGTTTCGTGGATGTGCATGTGCATCTTCGAGAGCCGGGTTTTTCGTATAAAGAGACCATCGCCACAGGGACCCGGGCGGCGGCCCGGGGGGGCTTCACCGCTGTGTGCCCTATGCCCAACCTAAAGCCGGTTCCAGACAGCTTGGAGCATCTTCAGCCGGAGTTGGAGGCCATCCGGCAGTCGGCGGCAGTTCATGTGTACCCCTACGGGGCCATTACCGTGGGGGAGAAGGGGGAGAGCTTGGCGGCGTTGGAGGAAATGGCCCCCCATGTGGTGGCCTTTTCCGATGACGGCAAGGGCGTCCAGCGCACAGAGAACATGCGGGAGGCCATGGTGCGGACCAAGTCCCTGGGGAAGTGCATCGTGGCCCACTGCGAGGATGAAAGCCTGCTCAATGGGGGTTACATCCATGACGGAGCCTACGCCGCTGCCCACGGCCACCGGGGGAACCCCTCTGCCAGCGAGTGGAAGCAGGTGGAGCGGGACTTGGAACTGGTCCGGGAGACCGGCTGTGCCTACCACGTCTGCCACGTCTCCACCAAGGAGACGGTGGAGTTGATCCGCCAGGCCAAACGAGAGGGACTAGACGTGAGCTGTGAGACCGCCCCCCACTACCTGGTGTTCAACGACAGTATGCTGCAAGAGGATGGGCGGTTCAAGATGAATCCCCCCATCCGCAGTGAGGCGGACCGTCAAGCCCTGATTGCAGGCCTGTTGGACGGTACGGTGGACATGATCGCCACCGACCATGCCCCCCATGCCCAGGAGGAGAAGGACAAGGGCCTGGAAAAGAGCTTCTTTGGCATCGTGGGTTTGGAGACCGCTTTCCCGGTGCTGTATACGAATTTGGTGAAACCCGGCATCCTCACCCTGGACAAGCTGGTGGAGCTGCTGCACACCAACCCCGCCAAGCGCTTTGGCATCGGGGCGCCCCTAGAAGAAGGGGCGGTGGCGGACTTCACCGTCTTTGACCTGGCGGACAGCTACACCGTGGACCCGGCGGACTTCCTTTCCATGGGGAAGAGTTCCCCCTTTACCGGCCAGCAGGTCTTTGGACGCTGTTTGCTGACGGTAGCTGGCGGGGAGATTGCCTGGGAACTGGAAGGAGGAGAGAAGGGATGAGACAAGGCCTCTTTACCATCGTGAAGAATGAGAAGTTGGCGGAGGACACCTATCGTATGTCCCTCAAAGGGGACACCACGGCCATCACCGGGCCGGGGCAGTTTGTGAACATCGCCCTAGAGGGCTGCTTCCTCCGCCGCCCCATCTCTGTGTGTGACTACGGGCCGGACAGCCTGGTTTTGATTTATAAAGTGGTGGGCAAGGGGACGGCCCAGATGAGCCAGCTGCCTGAGGGGGCAGAGCTGGACCTGCTCACAGGGTTGGGCAACGGCTATGATTTGGAAAAGTCCGGGGAACGCCCCCTGCTCATTGGTGGTGGGGCTGGTGTCCCACCTCTGTATACCCTGGCGAAACAGCTGCTGGCACAGGGGAAGCACCCGGCTGTGATTTTGGGCTTCAACCGGGCGGAAGAGCTGTTTTTACAGGAGGAATTTCAAACACTGGGGGTGGAGGTCACGGTAGCCACCGCCGACGGCTCGGTGGGGGTCCAGGGCTTCGTGACAGATGCGATGCCCCAGGAGGGATATACCTATATATATACCTGCGGCCCGGAGCCTATGCTCAAGGCGGTGTATGACAAGAGTGCTACGTCGGGGCAGTTCAGCTTTGAGGAGCGCATGGGCTGTGGCTTCGGGGCTTGCATGGGCTGTACCTGTCAGACCAAGTACGGCAACAAACGCATCTGCCGGGAGGGCCCGGTGCTGGAAAAGGAGGAAATCCTATGGTAAATACCACAGTTACCCTCAGCGGCGTGGCGCTGGACAACCCCGTCATCCCCGCCAGCGGCACCTTTGGCTTCGGCTATGAATTTGCCCAGTGGTATGACATTAACTGTCTGGGGGCCATCAGCGTTAAGGGGACCACCCGGGAGCCCCGCTTTGGCAACCCCGCCCCCCGGATCGCGGAGACCCCAGGGGGGATGCTCAACGCCGTGGGCCTGCAAAACCCTGGCATCGACAAAGTGGTGGCGGAGGAGCTGCCCAAGCTCCGGGCGGTCTATCATAAGCCCATCATTGCCAACATCAGTGGCTTTTCCTTGGAGGAGTATGTGGAGTGCTGTGCCAAGGCAGATGCCTCCCCGCTGACCGATCTCATCGAGGTCAATGTGAGCTGCCCCAACGTCCAGCATGGAGGGTTGAGTTTTGGCACCGACCCGGATATGGTCTATCAGGTGACCCAGGCGGTGAAGGCGGTCTGTCATAAACCGGTATACATGAAGCTCACCCCCAATGTCACCGACATTGCCAGCATTGCGAAAGCCTGTGAGGAGGGCGGGGCCGACGGCATCAGCCTCATCAACACCCTTTTGGGGATGCGCCTGGACTTGAAGCGCCGGGCCCCCATCTTGGCCAATACCACCGGTGGCCTCTCCGGCCCTGCGGTATTCCCGGTGGCGGTGCGGATGGTGTGGCAGGTCTACGAAGCGGTGAAGCTGCCCATCATCGGGATGGGCGGTGTCCAAAATGCCCAGGATGTCATTGAGCTGATGTTGGCTGGGGCCACGGCTGTGCAGGTGGGGGCGGCCAACCTGGTGAACCCCTGGGCCTGCAAGGAAATTATCGAAACGCTCCCCAGGGAGATGGAACGCCTGGGGATACAGAATTTGACAGAGATCATAGGAGGTGCCCACTGATGGGAAAAGACGTCATCATTGCCTGCGACTTTAACAGCAAGGAGGAGACCTTGGCCTTTCTGGACAAGTTTTCCGGGAAAAAGCCCTATGTGAAAATCGGCATGGAGCTGTTTTATGCCGAGGGTCCGGCTATCGTCCAGGAGCTGAAAGCCCGGGGCCATCAGATTTTCCTAGACTTGAAGCTCCATGACATTCCCAACACCGTGAAAAAGGCCATGGCGGTGTTATCCCGGCTGGATGTGGACATGGTGAATCTCCACGCTGCCGGAACACGGGCCATGATGGAGGGGGCATTGGAGGGGGTCACCCGCCCTGACGGCAGCCGCCCTCTGGTGATTGCCGTGACCCAGCTTACCTCCACCAGCCAGGAGCGTATGGCAGAGGAATTGTTGATTTCTGCGCCCCTGGATGAGACTGTGATGCACTACGCCGCCAACGCCGCCCAGGCGGGGCTGGACGGGGTGGTCTGCGCCCCCTTGGAGGCAGGGAAGGTCCACCAGCGTTGCGGTGGAAGCTTCCTTACTGTGACCCCCGGCATCCGTTTTGCCGACGGGGAGAAGGGGGACCAAGTGCGGGTGACTACCCCGGCCCAGGCCAAGGAACTGGGGTCGGACTATATCGTGGTGGGCCGCCCTATCACCCAGGCGGCGGACCCAGTGGCGGCATACCAGCGCTGCGTGGAAGAGTTTGTAGGCTAAGGGACCACAGAGGAGGAACGACATGAAAACCAAGATTGCCAAGGATTTATTGCAGATAAAAGCTGTGTTTTTGCGCCCTGACGAGCCCTTTACCTGGGCCAGCGGCATCAAGAGCCCCATCTATTGCGACAATCGTCTGACCCTGTCGGACCACCAGGTCCGGCTGGATGTGGAAAATGGACTGGCGGAACTGGTCAAAACCCACTACCCGGAGGCGGAAGCCCTCATGGGCACCAGCACCGCCGGGATCGCCCACGCCGCGATTACCGCACACCTGTTGGAGCTGCCTATGGGCTATGTCCGCTCAGGGGCCAAGGACCACGGACGGAAAAACCAGATCGAAGGCAAGCTGGAAAAGGGCCAGAAGGTGGTGGTCATTGAGGACCTAATCTCCACCGGCGGCAGCGTTCTGGATGTGGTGGAGGTACTCCGGGAGGCCGGGGCGGAAGTGCTGGGGATTGCCAGTATCTTTACCTACGGGATGAAAAAGAGCGTGGACCGTCTGGCTGCCGCCCAGGTGCAAAACGTCAGCCTCACGGATCTGGACACCGTGGCCCAGGTGGCTGCTGATGAGGGTTATATCCGGAAGGAGGACCAGGCCCGCCTGATTGCCTTCCGCAACGATCCCTCCGACGAGAGCTGGATCGGACGGTAATTGGGAAGCGCCGGGACGGCAGGGGAAAGGAGCCCATAGTTTTCATGAAACGTGACTTGATCGATATTACAGACCTATCCGTCAGAGAAATCGACGAGCTGATTGCCACCGCAGAGGACATCATCGCCTATCCAGAGGAGTATCGGGAAAAGTGCCGCTACAAAAAGTTGGCAACCCTCTTTTATGAGCCCTCCACCCGGACACGACTGAGCTTTGAGTCCGCCATGTATGAGCTGGGGGGACAGGTGCTGGGCTTTTCCGAGGCCCAGAGCTCCTCTGCGGCCAAGGGGGAGAGCGTGGCGGATACTGCCCGGACGGTGAGCTGCTTTGCAGATATCATCGCCATGCGCCACCCCAAGGAGGGCGCACCCCTGGTGGCCTCCACCAAGGCGTCGGTGCCGGTGATCAACGCAGGGGACGGGGGACACCACCACCCCACCCAGACCCTGACAGACCTGCTCACCATTAAGCGGGAGAAGGGGCGGCTGGGAGATTTGGTGGTAGGCTGCTGCGGTGACTTGAAGTTTGGCCGCACTGTCCACTCCCTGATCGGGGCTATGTCCCGCTATGACAACGTCCGCTTCACCCTGATCTCCCCGGAGGAGCTGCGGGTGCCGGAGAGTGTGCGCTCGGAATTGTTGGAACGAGAGGGCATCAGCTTCCGGGAGACCACTTCCCTGGAAGAGGCTATGCCGGAGTTGGACATCCTCTATATGACCAGGGTACAGCGGGAGCGCTTCTTCAACGAGGACGATTACGTCCGCTTGAAGGACAGCTACATCCTTACTCCGGAAAAACTGCGCACGGCTAAGGCAGATTTGGCGATCTTACATCCCCTGCCCCGTGTGAATGAGATTTCCATTGCCGTGGACGACGACCCCAGGGCCTGTTATTTTCGTCAGGTGCTCAACGGGAAGTTCATCCGTATGGCTCTGATCCTGAAGCTGTTGGAGGTGGAGTGAGATGATTATAGGCACCATTGTGGACGGCATCGTCATCGACCACATCCCCGCCGGGCGGGGTATGGACCTGTATAAGGACCTGGGGCTGGACAAGCTGGAGTGCGAAGTGGCGGTGATCACCAACGCAGAGAGCGGGAAGTATGGCCGCAAGGATATCCTGAAGGTCAACGAGGTCATTGACCTGAACTACGATATGCTGGGCTATATTGATCCTCATATCACCGTGAACATCATCCGCCAGGGGGAGCGGATGGAGAAGCTCCACCCCCACCTGCCGGAGACCATCACCGGGGTGATCCGCTGCAAGAACCCCCGTTGTATCACCTCCATTGAACAGGAGCTGCCCCATGTGTTCCGGCTCACAGACCGGGAACATGTGGTGTACCGCTGTATTTACTGCGATACCAAGAGCGGGAAAAAGTGAAGAAAAACGGCTGTGCCCGCCAGGGGAATCCTCCTGGCGGGCACAGTTTTGATTTCCGAGGGGTTTAAGCGGGATTGACATGGATCATAATGTGTTTGACGTTGGGGAATTGGGCCTCCACCCCGTCGTGGACCTGTTCCGCAATGCTGTGGGCCTCCCGGAGGGGTTTTTCCCCCTCAACGGCAATTTCTAGGTCCACATAGACCCGGCTGCCAAACATCCGGGTGCGCAGGGAGTCCAGGCGGATCACGCCCGGCTGGGCGGAGATGAAGTTGGAGAGGGTTTCCTCGTACTCTGGGTCGCAGGAGGTGTCCAGCATCTTCTTCACTGCGTCTTTCAGGATATCAAAGGCTACCTTGAGGATGCACAGGCAGATGGCGATGCTGGCGACAGGGTCTAATACCGGGAAGCCCAGCATGGCTCCGCCGATACCGATGAGGGAGCCCACAGAAGAGAGGGCGTCAGAGCGGTGGTGCCAGGCGTCGGCCATAAAGGCTGTGGAGTTTAGTAGGAGGGCGTAGTGGCGGGTGTACCAATACATGGCCTCTTTGATGAGGATGGACACGATGGCGGCGGCCAAGGCCAGGGCACTGGGGACGGTCAGTTGGTCATAGGAGCCACCGGCGATTTTCAAGATGCCCTCCCAGCCGATGCCACAGCCCACCATGAAGAGGAGCAGGCCCAGCAGGAGGGATACCAGGCATTCCACCCGTTCATGGCCATAGGGGTGCTGTTGGTCGGCATCCTTCCGGGAGAGGCGGATGCCAAAGTAGGTAATGGCTGTGGCGGCTACGTCGGACATGGAGTGGATGGCGTCGGAGACCATGGCCCCGGAGTGGCCCGCGATACCGGCGAAGAGCTTAAAAACGGTGAGGAGGATGTTGCCCAGGATGGTGAGGGCAGAGACCCGGGCAATGATACGGCCCTCCTGCTGGGGTGGGATGCTTTTGATGTTAGCCATGAGAAAACCTCCTGAAGGACGAAAAAAGCATCTGTGAAACATAGTTCTGTCCCACAGATGCGTAGTTGATACGTTCTGCTGCCGGTATTCCGGCCCGGCTTCGCGTCCCCAAGGGCCGCAGCCTGATCAGCGGGTACTGCCTCGGGCTGGTGGGCCCTTTGGCGGGTACGGGTGAATTTAGCCTATTATATGCAGAGGCAGCAGCGTTGTCAAGTCTTTTGAAAAAATGCCCTGTTACTGTCGCCAAGCGATCTCATGCCGTTTGGGACCGGTGGAGACCAGGGTGATGGGTACGCCGATTTCCGTTTCCAAGAAGTCTACATATGCCTTGGCGTTGGCGGGCAGGGCGGCGTAGTCTGTGATGCCCCGGATATCACACTTCCAGCCTGGGAGGGTGGTGAACACTGGCCTAGCCCGGTCCAGCAGGGCAGGGACGGGGAAGTCTTTGGTAACCTGCCCGTCCACCTCGTAGGCGGTACACACAGGGATCTCGTCCAGATAGCCCAACACATCCAGACAGGTGAGGGCCACCTGGGTGGCACCTTGGATCATGCAGCCATAGCGGGTGGCCACGGTGTCGAACCAGCCTACCCGACGGGGACGGCCTGTGGTGGCTCCAAATTCACCCTTGTCGCCCCCCCGGCGGCGCAATTCATCGCCGGCATCCCCCAATAGTTCGCTGACGAAGGGCTCTGTTTTTGCCCCTACACAGGAGGAATAGGCCTTGGTGACACAGATTACATCCTCAATGGCGGTAGGGGGGATGGCGGCCCCCACGCAGCCGAAGCCTGCCAGGGTGTGGGAGGAGGTGGTCATGGGGACGATGCCCAGGTCCGGGTCCTTCATGGCCCCCAACTGCCCTTCCAGCAGAATGGTTTTTCCCTCCTTGAGGGCTTGGTGGATGTAGGTGACGGAATCCCCTACATAGGGGCGGATGATCTCCCGCAGCGCCAAAAGCTCCTGATAGAGGGTGCCGGCATCCACTGGGGGCTTGTGATACAGGTCTTGGAAGAGGATGTTTTTGACCTCAAGGGCCCGGTCTAGCCGGTCCCGCAGGCGGGCATCGTCGAAGAGGTCGCAGACCTGGATGCCCACTTTGGCGTACTTGTCGGAGTAGAAGGGGGCAATACCGCTTTTCGTGGAGCCGAAGGCCTTCCCCCCCAAACGCTCCTCTTCGTAAGCGTCTTGGAGCACGTGGTAAGGCATGAGCAGCTGGGCCCGTTCTGAGACCATGAGCTGGGGGGCGGGGACGCCGGCCTCCACCAGGGAACGGAGCTCGGCGGTGAGCTTTTGGATGTCCAGAGCTACGCCGTTTCCGATGATGTTGGTGATGTGGGAGTAGAAGATGCCAGAGGGCAGCATATGAAGGGCGAAGCGGCCGTATTCGTTGATGATGGTATGGCCAGCGTTGGCCCCGCCCTGAAATCGGATCACGATTTCCGAGCCCTCTGCCAACAGATCCGTGATTTTTCCTTTGCCCTCGTCGCCCCAGTTGGCGCCGACGATTGCTTTTACCATTAGAGATCCCTCCCAATAAAAAATACAATTTATTATAGTACTGTGCTCTAAAATTTGCAAGAGCGAGAACTAAAAATTTCATTTTCTTTCGGGAATTTTTCCTTTTACTGCATTCTCTCTTTACATTCGCGATTTAACTTGATAAAATATAGAGGACACTTCTGGGCAAAGGAGGGGCCTTTCATGAAGAAAACACCCAGGGAAGGCAGCGGCCTATTATACGAAAGCCTGCTGCGCTTGGAGACGGTGGAGGAATGCCGCCGTTTCTTGCAGGACCTTTGTACTGTCAGTGAGCTGAAAGCCATGGAGCAGCGCATTGAGGTGGCCATGTACCTGCGGGAGGGGATGATCTACCAGGATATCCTCAAGCGTACCGGGGCCAGCAGTGCCACCATCAGCCGGGTCAACCGCTGCCTACAGTATGGGGACGAGGGCTATCAGACCATCCTGCCCAGGGTAGAGAGCGTGTGGAAGGCACAGAAGAACGATGAACTTTGAGATGGAATACCGTGCCCTGGCGGGCTGTTATGACGATATGACCCAGGATGTGGAGTACAGCGCTTGGGCGGACTTTCTGGAAACACTGTTTACCCGGAGCGGACGGCCAGTGCGGACGGTGCTGGACCTAGCCTGCGGCACAGGGAACATGACCTGCCTCTTGGCCCAGCGGGGCTATGAGCTCATCGGGGTGGATTTTTCCCCAGAGATGTTGGCGGTGGCTGCGGAGAAAGCGGCGGAATTGCCGGGGGAAAAGCCTATGTTCCTCTGCCAGGCCATGGAGGAGCTGGACCTCTACGGGACGGTGGATGCCTGTGTGTGCCTTCTGGACAGTGTGAACCACGTGACGGTGCCGGAACTGCTGCACGAGGTCTTTCGCCGGGTCTGGCTCTTTCTGGAGCCTGGTGGCAGCTTGATCTTTGACATCCATACCCCTGACCATTTGCAGGGCCTGGATGGGGAAATGTTTCTGGATGAGACGGAGGATGCCTTTTGCCTCTGGCGGACGGAGTATGACGCGGACAGCCGGATCTGCACCTATGCCATGGATATCTTTCAACGGGAAGGTGGGCTTTGGCGCCGGGCGGAGGAGACCCACCAGGAGTATGCCTACACCCCGGAGGAGGTAGAGGCTGGCCTTCACCAGGCGGGATTTGTTGAGATTCAGCAGTATGGGGAGTGTAGGCTCACCCCGCCGGAAACGGGGGCGGCACGAATCTTCTTCTGGGCCCGGAAGCCGGAGGGATAAAAAACAACACAGGAGCAGGAGAAACAGATGAAGGATTATATTGTAAGAATGATTGCCAAGGACGCGCCCGTTAAGGCTATGGCCATTCAGGGGCGGGCCATGGTTCAGCGTGCCCGGGAGATTCACCACACCTTGCCGGTGGCTACAGCCGCCCTGGGTAGGACACTGATGGCAGCGTCTATGATGGGCCAGCAACTCAAAGAGGAAAAGGGGTCGTTGACCCTGCGCATCAACGGTGGCGGCCCACTAGGGGGGATCCTGGCGGTGTCAGACAGCGGCGGGAACGTCCGGGGCTATGTGCAGAACGGTCAGATTGAGCTGCCCTTGAAGGGGCCTGCCAAGCTGGACGTGGGCAGCGCGGTGGGCACCGCTGGGGCCCTCACTGTGATCAAGGACCTGCGGATGAAGGAGCCCTATGTGGGGACGATCCCCCTGGCCTCTGGGGAAATCGCAGAGGATATCACGGCCTATTTCGTGGAGAGTGAGCAGATTCCCACTGCCTGTGCCCTGGGGGTGCTGGTGGACCGGGACCTGTCTGTGGCTGCTGCCGGGGGCTATCTCATCCAACTTCTGCCGGGGGCAGACGACAGCGTGATCGACAAGATCGAGGCGGGGATCACCCGTGTAGGCCAGGTGACGGAGAAATTGAACCAGGGGGTTTCGGCGGAAGAATTGCTGGGACTGGTGCTGGGGGACTTCCAGTTGGAGAAGTTGGAGACGGTTCCCGTGGCGTACCGCTGCTATTGCAGCCGGGAGCGGATGCGGACTGCCCTGGTGAGCTTGGGGAAACAGGAGTTGCTGGACATCATTGCCGAGCAGGGCAGGGCAGAGATGACCTGCCAGTTTTGCGACGCTGTGCATGTGTTTGAACGGGAAGAATTGGAGGACTTGGCGGCCTCTCTCTGAGGCCCCATTTTCCCTCTGGTTTCCCTCGACAAGAAAAAATGAATTTTTTTGAAAAAACCTATTGACAAACATTGCCTCTTTCGCTATAATAAGCTTCGCCGCTTGGGGGTAACAACTCCTTCGGAACCTCGGGAGCATAGCTCAGCTGGGAGAGCACATGCCTTACAAGCATGGGGTCACAGGTTCGAGCCCTGTTGTTCCCACCACTTCGATCCCATCCCCCCCGGACTACCTGGCGCGGTAGTTCAGTTGGTTAGAACGCCGGCCTGTCACGCCGGAGGTCGAGGGTTCAAGTCCCTTCCGCGTCGCCAAAGGGCACAGCAATGTGCCCACCATGCCCAGGTAGCTCAGTTGGTAGAGCAGCGGACTGAAAATCCGCGTGTCGCTGGTTCGATTCCGGCCCTGGGCACCAACTGCGAGTGTAGCTCATCTGGTAGAGCGCCACCTTGCCAAGGTGGAGGTAGCGA
>CAJUCB010000015.1:7954-37617 GCA_910584805.1 uncultured Oscillospiraceae bacterium | reverse complement strand
TCGACCAGAACCTGGTGGACGCCCAGCAGGCCCGGCGGATTCTGGACCGGATTGTGGGCTATCAGCTCTCCCCCCTGCTGTGGAAGAAAATCCGCCGGGGGCTGTCTGCGGGGCGGGTACAGTCTGTGGCCACCCGCCTGGTGGCGGAACGGGAGGAAGAAATCCGGGCGTTTGTGCCGGAGGAGTACTGGACCTTGGAGGTCCAACTGGACCGCATCGCGCCAAACCTGGGCAGCTTCAAGGCCCAGTTTCACGGCCGGGAGAAGAAGATGGAGCTCAAGAGCCAGGAGCAGGTGGAGGAGGTCTTGGCGGCCATCCAGTCTGCCCCCTTCGCGGTGAGCAACATCAAGCGCCAGGATAAGCATCGCTCCCCGGCGCCCCCCTTCATCACCAGTTCCCTGCAACAGGAGGCCTCCCGGAAACTAAACATGCCCCCCCGGCGGACCATGTCCATCGCCCAGCAGCTCTATGAGGGCGTGGATATCCAGGGGGAGGGCACGGTAGGCCTGATCACCTATATGCGTACCGACTCCCTGCGCATCTCCGAAGAGGCCATCGCCGCAGCCCGGGGCTTTGCCAGTGCCCGCTATGGGGAAAAATATCTCCCCGATACCCCGAGACGCTATAAGACCAAAGCTGGTGCCCAGGACGCCCACGAGGCCATCCGGCCATCCAACGTGGAGCTCACCCCGGAGAGTGTGCGCAAGGACCTGACCCCAGAGCAGTACCGCCTTTATAAGCTGATTTGGAGCCGCTTCCTGGCCAGTCAGATGGCCTCTGCCGTCTACGACAGCGTGAGCATTGAGGTCACCAGCGCCGGGTACGTGTTCCGGGCCAGCCGGTCTGAGGTGAAGTTCCCCGGTTTCCTGGCGGTATATGAGGAGGGGAAGGACGAGGAGAGCAATGAGATTCAAAGCCCCTTGCCCAACCTGACAGAGGGGGAGGCCCTCCACTGCGCCGGCACCAAGCCGGAGCAGAAGTTCACCCAGCCTCCCACCCGCTACACCGAGGCCACCTTGATCCGGGCCTTGGAGGAGAAGGGCATTGGCCGTCCCTCCACCTATGCCCCCACCATCACCACCATCCTCAGCCGGGAATACGTGGTGAAGGACGGCAAACACCTCCACACCACCCCCCTGGGGGAGGTGGTCACAGGGCTGATGAAGGATAAGTTCCAGGATATTGTGGACTATGACTTCACCGCCACCATGGAGGGCCGCCTGGACCAGGTGGAGAGCGGGGAGGAGAACTGGAAAGCCCTCTTGCAGGACTTTTACCAGGGCTTCCACCAGGAGATGGACCAGGCGGAAAAGGACCTGGACGGCACCCGGATCAAGGTCCCTGACGAGCTCTCCGACGAGGTGTGCGATGTGTGCGGCAAACAGATGGTGGTGAAGTCCGGGCGCTTTGGCCGCTTCCTGGCTTGCCCTGGTTTCCCAGACTGCACCTTTACGAAACCCCTGGTGATCCAGATGCCGGGGCACTGCCCCAAGTGTGGCAGCCGCATCCTCAAGCGTACCTCCCGCAATGGCTACACCTACTATGCCTGCGAGCATTTGGGGGATAAGCTGGGCCGGGCCTGCGACTTTATGACCTGGGACGTGCCGGTGAAGGACAACTGCCCCGCCTGTGGCTGGACCATGTTCAAAAAGTCCGGCCGGGGGGCGAAAAAGCCCTTCTGCATCAATGAGGGCTGCGAGAACTTTGTCCCAGAGGAGAAGCGGGGGGGATACCGGAAGAAGAAGCCCGAGGAGGCCGCCCAGGAACAGGAGAACGCGGCGGAGGCCCCGGAGCTTGCCGAGGCAGCGGCGGAGGAAAAGGCCGAGGAGAAGCCCAAGAAAACCACAGCCAAAAAGACTGCCGCCAAAAAGGCCAGCGAGAAGAAAGCCGCTGAGAAAAAGACCACAAAGAAAAGCAGTAGCAAGAAGGCGGCTTCCCAAGAGGAAGCGCCGGAGGAACAGGCATGAGCGCCCCGGTGACCGTCCTGGGGGGCGGCCTGGCGGGGTGTGAGGCCGCTTGGCAGCTGGCCAAGCGGGGCATCCCTGTGGTGCTGCGGGAGATGAAGCCGGAGAAAACGACCCCTGCCCACCATAGCCCCCTGTTGGGGGAGCTGGTGTGCTCCAACTCCCTGCGCTCTGATCAGTTGGAAAACGCTGTGGGGCTGCTCAAAGAGGAGCTGCGGCGGCTGGACTCCCTGATCTTGGCTTGTGCCGACCGGCACCGGGTGGCTGCCGGGGGTGCCCTGGCGGTGGACCGCTTGGGCTTTGCCCAGGCCATCACCGATGCCATCCGCGGCAACCCCCTCATCACCGTGGTGGAGGGGGAGGTGACGGCCCTGCCAGAGGAGGGAGAGGTCATTGTGGCCACCGGGCCCTTGACCTCCGACGCGTTGGCCCAGGCCATTGCCCAAAAGCTGCCAGAGGAGGCGTACCTGCACTTCTACGATGCTGCCGCCCCCCTGGTGACCTATGAGAGCTTGGACATGGACCATGCCTTTTTTGCCTCCCGTTACGACAAGGGGACGGCGGACTACATCAACTGCGCCCTGAGCCAGGAGGAGTATTTGCACTTCTGGAAGGAGCTGTGTGCCGCCCAGGAGGCCCCCGTCCACGGCTTTGAGGACAAGAACGTGTTCGAGGGCTGTATGCCTGTGGAGGTCATGGCCCGGAGAGGGGAGCAGACCTTGTGCTATGGGCCCCTGAAGCCCCGGGGCCTCCGGGACCCCAGGACAGGGAAGGAGCCCTACGCCGTGGTGCAGCTGCGCCGGGACAACGCTGAGGGGAGCATTTACAACCTGGTGGGCTTCCAGACCCACCTGACCTTCCCAGAGCAAAAGCGGGTGTTCTCCCTGATCCCCGCCCTGGCCCAGGCGGAGTTTGTGCGCTACGGGGTGATGCACCGCAACACCTACCTCAACGCCCCTGGTATCCTGGACCGTTACTACCGGCTGAAACGTGAGCCCAGACTTTGCTTTGCCGGGCAGATCACCGGGGTGGAGGGCTATGTGGAGTCCACTGCCTCCGGCTGCCTAGCGGCGGTGGAGCTGGCCCGTCGGCTTCAAGGACGGCCGCCGGTGGATTTCCCTCAGGAGACGGCCTTGGGGGCCCTGGCTCTGTATGTGAGCAATGAGACCGTGCAAAATTTCCAGCCAATGAACATCAACTTCGGCATTATGCCCCCCCTGGGCTACCGGGTGAAGGGCAAGCGCAACAAGAACGCCGCCCTGTCCCAGCGGGCGCTGGCGTGCCTGGATGAGCTGGATTTTGCTTGATAGAAAGGAAACAATATGAAAATCATTATTGATGCCATGGGCGGCGACCAGGCGCCCCTGGCTCCTGTGGAAGGGGGCCTGCGTGCGGTGCAAGAGCTGGGGGTGGAGGTGATCTTCACCGGCCAGGAGGTGGCCATCCGGGACAGCTTGAAGCGCCTGGGCCATCAGGATATCCCCAAAGGGGTAGAGCTGGTCCCTGCCAGTGAGGTCATCACCATGGAGGACAACCCTGCCCGGGCCTTTAAGGACAAGAAGGACTCCTCCATGACTGTGGGGCTGAACCTGCTCAAGGAGGGGCGCGGGGATGCTTTTGTCTCCGCCGGCAGCACCGGGGCCCTGCTCTCCGGGGCCACGCTGGTGATCAAACGCATCCGGGGAATCCGCCGGGCGGCATTGGCCCCAGTGGTCCCCACTGCGATAGGGAACACTGTGGTCATCGACAGCGGCGCCACGGCGGAGGGCAGCCCGGAATATCTGCTGCAGTTTGCCTTTATGGGCTCTTACTATGCCAAGCGCTTTTTGGGGGTCCAGGAGCCCCGGGTGGGCTTGTTGAACATCGGTGCGGAGCCCAGTAAGGGCCTGGACCTTCAGCGGGCCGCCTATGGCCTACTCCAACAGGCGGACAAGGAGGGGCGCATCCGCTTTGTGGGCAACATTGAGGGCCGGGAGGCGATGTGCCAGGGCGTGGACGTGCTGGTGTGCGACGGCTTCACCGGAAATATCTTCCTCAAGACCATCGAGGGCACCGCCCTGTTTATGAGCCAGTGCATGAAGGAGATGTTCCTCAGCAGCGGCAAAAGCAAGCTCTGCGCCCTGGCCATGAAGAACGAGGTGGGGGCCCTGAAAAAGCGCTTCGACGCCGCGGAGATCGGAGGCACCGCCCTGCTGGGTATTTCCAAGCCCGTGATCAAGGCCCACGGCTCTTCCAGCGCTTACGCGTTCCTAAATGCGGCCCGGCAGGCCAGAGAAGTGGCGTCGTCGGGGATCATCCAGGACATCACCGCCAACGTGGAATACATGCGCCTTCCCGATCCTGGGGAGGCAAAGTGAGGATTTTGATAAATTGCCTCTTGACAGAGAGGAAAATAGTCCCTATATTAAGTAAAGAAATCTTAACGACCGGTTTCGCGTACTGTGCCATGCAGGGCGGGGGCCGGAAAGGAGTGGAAGAACTGTGATTTTTGAGAAGCTGAAAAGTCTGATCGTGGATCAGATGGGTGTGCCGGAAGCCGCCGTTACCCTGGACGCCAGCTTTGAAGAGGATCTGGGGGCGGACTCTCTGGATACCTTTGAGCTAATCATGGGGCTGGAAGAGGCCTTTGACATTGAGATGCCGGAAGAGGACCTGGTGGACATGAAGACTGTGGGCGACGTGGTGAACTACCTCCAGCGGAAGCTGGACCTGTAAACCAGAGACCGGCTGCCACCGACGGAAGGAGGGGGACAAGTTGAAGAGTTTAGAAGAGCGGATCGGCTACCAGTTCCAGGACCAAAGCCTGTTGGAGAATGCCTTGACCCACAGCTCCTATGCCAATGAGCACCGAGGCGAGGGGATGCCCAGCAATGAACGGCTGGAATTTCTGGGGGACTCCATCCTGGGCTTGATCGTGGCGGATCATCTCTACCGCAGCCGCCCCGACCTTCCCGAGGGGGACTTGACCCGCATCCGGGCGGCCCTGGTGTGTGAGGGCAGCCTGGTGGAGGTGGCCAAGGCCCTGGACCTGGGGAGCTATCTCCGGCTAGGCAAGGGGGAGGAGGCCGGCGGCGGGCGCCACCGGCCGTCCATCCAGGCCGACGCGGTGGAGGCCATGCTGGCCGCCGTCTACCTGGACGGGGGCATCGGCCAGGTCCGCAAGCTGGTCCATAGCTTGATCCTGGAACAGGAGCAGGAGCGCACCAACCTGGGCAGGGACTACAAGACCACCCTTCAGGAACTGGTCCAGCGGGAGAGCGGCCAGGTGCTGGCCTATCAGCTCCTGGGGGAGCGGGGCCCAGACCACGCCAAGACCTTCTCCATGGAGGTGTGCCTCAACGGGCAGCCCATCGGCAGCGGCGAGGGCCGGAGCAAGAAGGAGGCCGAGCAGGCCGCAGCCAAGGCGGCGGTGGCCAAGCTGGAAGGGACGCCATGAGGAACCTACGCAACATCATCATTGCGGTGCTCCTGCTGATCTTCCTGCTGGTGACCCCCTTCTGGGGCAGCATCAAGGAGGCCCTGGGGCTAGCGGACACCGACGGTGAAACGGGGGCAACGCCGGAGACTGCCGGGTGCTTAGTGGAGAAAACCTGAGTAAAATCAAAGCCTGTCAAGTGAAAATGCTTGACAGGCTTTTTGCTGTTTTCGTATGGATTTGACAGGCTTCCCTGCAAAGGGAAAATGCTTGACAAAGGGTTTAGCGGTAGGGGATGGTCAGGGTGAGGGTGCCCATGTCGTCGTTGCGGGTGTACCAGAGCTGGCCCCGCCAATCCAACTGCTCCGCCTGGCCGGCAGGGGTCTGGTGGAAGAGGTCGTGGAGCTCCCCCTTGGTGAAAAGATGGTCGCAGGCATTCCAATAGGCCCCGGTGGAGAAGCGCAGGGAGATGTAGGGGGACCCGTTGTCCACTGCCCTCTGGATGGCATCGGCTAGGGCGTCAGGCTGGTAGTTCTCAAAATATAGGCCGTGGTAGCGGAAGTAGTTGTAATCCTCCACGGTACAGTCGGGGACAGGGACGGTGTCGTCGATGCTGTGGGTCCGCAGCAGATCCCGGGTGGTGATGCAGAAGTAGTCGTAGGAGGGGCTATCGTTGGCATTGCCCCCCTCAAATACGGGGTCCCCCCAGGTGGTGTCCAGCCAGCAGGGGTTCCCGTCCAGCCAGACCAGGTTCCAAGCGTGGCTCTCCCCGTTGGCCTGGCCACTGATGTAGGCGCAGGGGATGCCCAGCTGGTTGAGGAGGTATTGGGTGGTCTGGGCATAGCAGCCGCATAGCCCTGCCCCATAGACCATAATGTTGAGGATGGAATTGCTCTCTACGTTCTGGTAGTCGGCGTGGTCGATGATGTAGCGGTAGACCCCCAGGACCTTGTCATAGTCTGAGGCACCGTCGGGGAGGGTGGCGAAACAGTCCGCCGCCCACTGGTCAATCTGGGCTTGGAGGCCGGGGCGCTCTTGGGCGGAGACCACGTACACCGGGCGGTAAAGGGCCTCGGTGGGGGTTTCCCCCAGGTAGGTGGTCTCAATCTCCCCGGAGCCGGAGAACCAGAACAGCTCGGGGTAGTCCCGGCCCAGGGCCTGGGCAGCACTGCGGATCATATCCACGTCGGGGTAGAGTCCGGGAATCTCCTCCTCCTGGTTCCGGATCCCCTCCAGGAGCTGGTCGTAAATATATTGGGCCTGAGGGGGCAGGCAGCTTTTCAGATAGCGGAAGCCGTCCTCCTGGGCCACGTAGTCTGCCGGGGGCGGCCCCTGGGAGAGGAAGCGCTGGGTGATGGCGCTGAGGCCGGAACAGCCTCCCAGAAGGAGCACCAGGGAGAGGATCGCCAGGGTGGAGCTTATGTTGCGTCTCATTCCGTCACCCCTTTCGGGCCAACACCCGACCCACCGCAGCTAGGATGCCCTTGGCATTGAGGCCGTAGTGCGCCATGAGGGACTCTGGGGGGCCGCTCTGGCCAAAGCAGTTGGGGACGGACACGGACTCCATGGGCACCGGGCACTGCTGCGCCACCACCTCCGCCACAGCGCTGAACAGCCCTCCGTGGAGCTGGTGCTCTTCGGCGGTGACGATGGCCCCGCAGGTCTCCGCAGCGGCCCGGATGGCCTCCTGGTCGATGGGCTTGATGGTGTGCAGGTCCACCACTTGCAGGGACACCCCCTCCTGGGCCAGGGTTACGGCGGCCTCCATGGCCTCATAGACCATGGCTCCGCAGGCGAACACGGCGCAGTCCGTCCCTGGCCGCACCAGCCGGGCCTTGCCCACCTGGAAGGGGGTCTGGGCGTCGGTGACCACCGGCACCGCCTCCCGGCCAAAGCGGAAGTATACCGGGCCGTCTACGTCCACCGTGGCAATCACGGCCTTGCGGGTTTCTTCACTGTCGCAGGGGGCAATGACGGTCATGTTGGGCAGCACCCGGGCCAGGGCGAGGTCCTCTAGGGCCTGGTGGGTGGCCCCGTCGGGGCCCACGGAAATCCCCGCGTGGGCGCCGCCGAAGCGGACTTTCAAGTTGTTGTAACACACGGTGGTGCGCATCTGGTCAAAGGCACGGCCGGAGAGGAACACCCCGTAGGTGGACACGTAGGGGATGAGGCCCCCCAGGGCCATCCCGGCGGCGGTGCCTACCAGGTCCTGTTCGCTGATGCCTAAGTTATAAAAGTCCTCTGGGTATTGGTCCCGGACCCAGTTGGTGCGGGTGGAGGCGGCCACGTCGGCATCCAATACCACCACGTCCCGGCGCTGGGCGCACAGTTCCAATAAGCCCTGGCCGTAGCCGTCCCGCTGGGGGATATAGTCCAGTAATTTCATGGGGTTCCCTCCTTATACAAGCTGGGCCAGGGCGGCGGCCAGTTCTTCCCGGCTGGGGGCCTTGCCGTGCCAGGCACATTGGTTTTCCATAAAGGAGACCCCCTTGCCCTTGACGCACTGGGCCAGGAGGACGGTGGGCCTCCCCTTGGTCTCCGCTGCCTCCTGGAAGGCCAGGGCTAGGTCCTCCACATTGTGGCCGTCCACAGGGAGCACCTGCCAGCCGAAGGCGGCGAACTTGTCCCCCAGGGGTTCCACATTCATGATCTGGGCGGTGGGGCCGTCCAACTGGACGCCGTTGTCGTCCACAATGGCGCAGACGTTGTCCAGCTTGTAGTGGGCGGCGGTCATGGCGGCCTCCCACACCTGCCCCTCCTGTACCTCCCCGTCTCCCAGGAGACAGTAGCTGCGGTAGGGCTTTCCCTGGCGCTTGGCGGCCAGGGCTAAGCCATTGGCAATGGAGAGGCCTTGGCCCAGGGAACCGGAAGAGCAGTCCAGCCCCGGCAGGCGTTCCTGGTGGGGGTGCCCCTGAAGGGGGGAACCCAATTGCCGCAGGGTGGGCAGGAGCTTGGGATCAAAATACCCCCGCCGGGCCAGGACGCTGTACAGCGCCGGGGCGGCGTGGCCCTTGGAGAGGAGGAAACGGTCCCGCTCTGGATCGTCAGGTTGGGCGGGGTCGATGTGCATCACCTCATAATAGAGCACGGCCAGAATCTCCACGCAGGAGAGGGAGCCGCCGGGATGGCCGGAACCGGCGGCGCAGATCATTTCCAAAATATCCTGCCGGAGCTGCCGGCAGATGGGACGAAGGTCGTTGCGCATAGGAAACCTCCCAAGTCATTCATTGTTATATATAATAACCGTACCACACAGGCGGGAGAATGTCAACGAAGGGCCAAACAGCCATTGAAAAAAAATGTCCCCGGCGATATAATGTGTATATCCTATCAAATCCGACAAATACCGAGGAGGTACCCTATGGAGTCTATCCCGTCCCTGATCCTAGACCTGACCATCATCCTGTGTATCGCAGCGCTCACCACCTTGCTGTGCAAAAAGCTCAACCTGCCCTCTGTGCTGGGGTATATCCTGGCGGGGTTCCTGGTGGGGCCGGTGGTGGGCTTCCTCCCCACCATTGACGACATGGCCAGCATTGAGGTCTGGTCGGACATCGGCGTGATCTTCCTGATGCTGGGCCTGGGGTTGGAGTTCTCCGTCCATAAGATGGCGGAGGTGGGGGCGCCGGGCTTCCTCTCCGCTGGGGTCCAGGCGGTGGCCATGTGGGCTGTGGGCTTCTTCCTGGGGGAGCTGTTGGGCTGGGGCAACACCAACAGCATCTTCCTGGGGGTGATGCTGGCCATGTCCTCCACCATGATTACCATGAAAAGCATTGAGGACATGGGCCAAAAAAAAGAGCCCTTCGCCGCCCTGGCCATGGGTACCCTGGTGATTGAGGATATCTTGGCCATTTTCGCCATGGTTATTTTGGCCACCATCTCTGTGTCCCAGAACATCAGCGGGATTGCCTTGGCGGAACGGATGGGCCTGCTGCTGCTGTACTTGGCCCTGTGGCTGATCTTGGGCATCTACCTGGTCCCCACCATGATGAAGAAGCTGGTGGTGCTGATGAACGATGAGGTGCTTTTGATCTTCTCCCTGGCCCTGTGCTGTTTCATGGCCGTGCTGGCCCAGCATATTGGGCTCTCCACGGAGCTGGGGGCCTTTTTGGCGGGCTCCCTGCTGGCGGGGACGGTCCATGCGGAACGGGTGGAGCACTTGGTCACCCCCTGTAAGAACCTCTTTGGGGCGGTGTTCTTCGTCTCTGTGGGCTTTATGGTCCAACCGGCTATGATTGTACAATATATCTGGCCCATCCTGTTGCTGTCTGTGGTGGCCATCGTGGGCAAGCTGGTGTCCCTGACCCTGGGGGGGCTGGCGGCAGGCCAGGGGTTGGAGACCTCCCTACGGGCCGGGGCAGCCCAGACCCAGGTGGGGGAGTTCTCCTTCATCATTGCGGGGCTGGGCCAGTCCCTATCGGTGACAGGGGCGTTCCTGTACCCCATCATTGTGGCGGTGTCGGTGGTCACTACCTTTACCACCCCCCTGGCATTGAAGTTTGCTACGCCCCTGTGCCGTTGGCTGGAACGGGTACTGCCAGAGCGTTGGGTGGAGGGCCTAGAGCACTATGCCCAAGCCCGGCAGCGGAAGAAGCCGGGGACAGACAAGGATTGGACCCTCTTTCTGCGCAACTATGGCCGAACCTTCGGCCTTTTTGGGGTGCTGTCTGTGGGGGCTATCCTCTTGGGGGTGCGTACCCTGCGGCCCTTCTTGGAGGAGATCGGGCTGGATGGCCCCCTTCCGGCGGAGACGGTAAGCTGTCTGGCGATCTACGCAGTGCTGGCCTTCCTGATCCCGGCCATGCTGCGCACGAAAAAGCGCTTCTTCACCGCCCTGTGGCTGGACCGGACCTCCAACCGGGTGCTGCTGACCATCCTGGTGATCTTCCGCATGGCGGTGGCGGTGTTATTGGCGGTGCTGCCGGCGTTCCTGCTGTTCCAGATCAATCCCCTGTGGATGTCCCTGATGGCCCTGCCGGTGATCCTGCTGGCAAGCCGCTCCAACAAGCTGGCGGGACACTACCTTCAGGTGGAGGCCCAGTTCCTGGCCAACCTCAACCAGCGGAAGCTGGTGGATAAGTTTGGCGAGGGGGGCAATACCCACCAATGGCTCACAGAACAGTTGTACGTGATTACCCTTACCTGCCCCAGGGAGGCGTATGCCCAGGACGGGGTTTCCCTACAGGAGCTGGACTGGGGCAAGCTGGACGGGGTGAAGGTCATCAAGCTCCTTCGGGACCGGGAACAGATCAATATTCCCGAGGGGGATGTGAAGCTGCGCCATGGGGACCGGATGGTCATCATGGGGGCCAAACGGGCGGTGGAAAATTTCTGCCGCAAGCAGGAAGAATTCAATGTGCTGCCCTGGCCGGGGGAAAAGCTGCGCAGCTTGAAGGAGTACATCGAGACCCAGGACGGGGTGAGCCAGGCAAACCAGCTCCTGTGCTGTGGCGTTACCCTGGATAAGCTGGGGTACTTGCAGGGCAGGAGCATCCGGGACAGCGGAATCAAGGAGGATTGGAGTGCCTTTTTGATCGGCTTGGAGCGGGACTTCCTGCCCATCCCCAACCCGGACCCCAACCTGAACCTGAAAACAGGGGACCTGATCTGGGTCATGGGCTCCCAGGAGATGGCAGGGAAGCTCATGGGCCTGGGGCTGCTGGATTATGACGAGTAAGAATAATTAGGAGGACAAAGGATGACGGCACAGGAGAAAAACGCCATAGAAGTGATGGAGGAATGGCTCTCCCATCCCCAGGAGCTGGGAAAGAAGCCTGCAAAGCTTGCGTTGGCGGGGACCTTTGAGCTACATGAACTGCGGTATTACATCTTCAAATTTAAGAAATCCCTCCTGGGGGGATGGAAAGTGGCCGTCTGCGGCGGCTACGAGGGGGACGGTGTGGGCCACTGCGGCCATATTTTCAGTGAGATGGAGCCCTATGATCCCGCCACCGCCCAGGAGAAGTGTGAGGCTATGGTGGAGAAAATCCGCCAGTATTGGATGGACCGGGCCCAGGAGGAGGAAGAGGGACAGGAACATCCCAGTGGGAGCTTTGTGGGCTTCGTGCTGTTGTCTACGCCAGTGTTTGACGCGGAGGCGTTCCGTGCTGTCCTGAAGGCGGACTGGGGAATCGAGGACACGGAAGGGGAGGAGAACCCACGGGAGGGCGGCGAGGCCATCGCCTTTTCTGTGGATGGCATGATGGCCACTGTTGGCCTGATGGAGAGTAAGGTCCCCAATGGGGAGGCGGAGTATTGGGCCAACAGCAACTTTATGACCAGGGAACAGTCTGTGGCCGCAGCCCAGAGCCATCAGGCCCACCTGCTGGTGGCGGTGCTGGGGGGAGAAGCAGCCCCCTTGGAGGCGGGGAAGCTGTTTGTCAAAGTTGCTGCCGCCTGCCTGAAAGCCCCCAACGCCCTGGGCATCTATGACTGCGGCACAGTCTGGCTCCCGGAGCCCTTTATCCAGTCGGCTATGACCATGCAGGAGGGGGAACTTCCCCTGACAGACTTAGTATTCGTGGGACTGTTTCAAAATGAGAACGGGGTCAGCAGTTGGACCAACGGCTTGCGCTCTTTTGGAAAGGAAGAGTTGGAGATTGTCAACAGCAGCCACACCCCGTCGGAGGTCTACGACCTGATGATGAACATTTCTTCCTACCTGATCCAGGAGGGGGCAGTGCTGCGGGACGGGGAGACCTTGGGCTATTCAGCCAAACAAAAACTGCCCATCACCCGCTCCCAAGGCGTCTGTGTGGATGGACAGTCTATGAAAATTGGATTTTGATTCTTCTGTATACGGGGGCAGCTACCTGAAATGGTAGCTGCCCCCGTATGTCAAACGAAGTTGGTGTGGTGTTTGCTCAAGGGTTGACCCTGCCGTGTTTGTTCCACTGCTCCACGGCGTCGTCAATTTGCCGCCCAACCCATTCCACTTCCTGCCACAGTTCTGCGGCGGAGATGCGCAGGACGCCGGAGCGCAGGGCGGAGAGCTGGATGAGTCCGTCGGAGGTGGCCACCCGGACGGCGTAGTTGCGGCCGATCTCGTTGACCAGCTTTTCGATGAACATGTCTCCGGTCTCCCCCTCCTTGGTGTAGACGACATGGATGTGGTGGTGGTCAAAGCGGCTGCCCTGGCCGCCCTTCACCTTGTAGGCGTCAAAGACCAGCACCAGGCGGCAGCCCTTGTAGGCGGCGAAATTGCTGAGCATGTCCATGAGCTGGGTGCGGGCGGCGTCCAGGTCCTCCCGGGCCAGGCTGTTCAAGGCGTCCCAGGCGAAGATCATGTTGTAGCCGTCCACGATAAGGTATTGCTGCTTGGGCGGGGCGATGGTGCGCTGGGGCGTTTCCCCAGGCTGCTGGCGGAGGAATTGATACTCCCGGTGCTTCTCTGGGCCGAACTCCCGGAGGAAGATGGCCTCCAATTCTTTTTCGTCGATGTCCAGGTTTTTGGTATAAACCCTGGGGACCAAGGGGGCGTCTGGGGGACGCTCCGGCTTGAGGCAGCTTTCCAGGTGCATATACTGGGGCACCTGGTTCCATTTCACGTTGAACCCCGCCCCCCGGGCAAAGAAGATGGAGTCCGGTGGGTTGTCTAAATCCCGCTCCGGTTCGTAGCCGATCTCCTTCACCACCTGGGCTTCCTGGCGGCAGGGGGCGTAGCCGTGAAGGGAACAGGAGATGCGTCCCCGGCCACGGGTGTAGGCGGCCACTTCCAGGGGATAGTCCGCCATGGCGGACACCGGGGCGGTACCGGTGAGAAGGGAGAAATCCTCCCGTTGCTCTGGGGAGGAGAAGGTGCCGCCCATGTTCTGTAAATCACTGATGGCCCGACCCAACTGCTCTGTGGGGACTTCCAGGCGGAAGGCATACCAGGGCTCTAGCAAGACACTTTTCGCCTGCATCAACCCCTGGCGCACAGCCCGGTAGGCGGCCTGGCGGAAATCTGCCCCCTCGCTGTGTTTCAAATGGGC
Organism: uncultured Oscillospiraceae bacterium; assembly: GCA_910584805.1. Classification (GTDB taxonomy): domain Bacteria; phylum Bacillota; class Clostridia; order Oscillospirales; family Oscillospiraceae; genus Evtepia. The sequence continues at coordinate 24,265 of CAJUCB010000015.1, read as the reverse complement.
CCGTCCAGACATGAGGGTGATGCGTAGGTCTGTGATGGGGGCACCGGTGAGCACCCCCAGGTGGGGCTTCTCCGCCAGGTGGGTGAGAATGAGGCGCTGCCAGCCCCGGTCCAACAGTTCGTCGGGACAGCGGCTGTCCAGCACCAGCCCCGCCCCCTGTTCCAGGGGTTCCAGGAGCAAATGCACCTCGGCGTAGTGCCGCAGGGGTTCGTAGTGGCCTACCCCCTCCACCGGGGCGGCAATGGTCTCCTTATATAAAATACGGCCGGCGTCTAGCGCAACCTCCACGTCGAAGCGCTGGGCGATGAGGCTTTTTAACACCTCGATCTGCACCTGGCCCATGAGCCGGGTGTGGATTTCCCCAGACCGCTCCTCCCAGAGGATGTGAAGCTGGGGGTCCTCCTCCTCCAACTGCCGGAGCTTGGGCAGGAGGACTTGAGGGGAGCAGTCTGGGGGGAGGATGAGGCGGTAGGTGAGCACCGGTTCCAGCAGCGGCGGCGGAGCGGGGGGTTCTATCCCCAGGCCCTGGCCGGGGTAGGTGGCGGAGAAGCCCAGCAGGGCACAGACTTGCCCCGCCTCCACCACCTCCGCTGTCTGGAATTTCTCCCCGGAGTAGCGGCGCAGCTGGGTGACTTTTTCCGTCAGGGCATCCCCTTGGAGGGGCAGATAGGTCACGGCCTCCCGGACCTTTAACTGCCCACCGGTGAGCTTCAAAAAAGTCATGCGGTTTCCCTGGGGGTCCCGGGCAATCTTGTACACCCGTGCCCCAAATTCTGTGGGGTAGGTGGGGGCCTCGGTGAAGCTGGACAGGCCCTGCAAGAAAGCGTCGATGCCCTCCATGCGCAGGGCTGCGCCGAAGAAACAGGGGAATACCTTGCCCAGGCGGATCAGGCCGGAGACATCCCCTTGGGAGAGGTGGCCCCTGTCCAGATATTTCTCCAACAAAGCCTCGTCCCCCAGGGCCACCGTCTCTGCCCAGGTCTCGTCCTGGGTGGTGAAGTCGATGCAGCCCTCGTCCAAGCGCTGCCGCAGCTCGTCCATAAGGGCGGCGGGGCCGGGGGAGGGGAGGTCCATCTTGGTGACGAACACGAAGGTGGGGATTTGGCTGCGCCGGAGCAGCCGCCATAAGGTCTCCGTGTGGGCCTGGACAGCATCGGTGGCGGAGATCACCAGGATGGCATAGTCCAGCACTTGCAGGGTCCGCTCCATCTCCGCGGAGAAGTCCACGTGGCCTGGGGTATCCAGGAGGGTGACCTCCAACTCCGGGGTGGAAAACTCCGCCTGTTTGGAAAAGATGGTGATGCCCCGGCTGCGTTCTAGGCTGTGGGTGTCCAGGAAGGAATCCCGGTGGTCCACTCGGCCCAAGGTCTGGATGGCCCCGGCAGCATAGAGCAGGGCCTCAGAGAGGGTGGTTTTTCCCGCGTCCACATGGGCCAACAGACCGATACAGAGGCGCTTTTTTTGTTTGTTCACTTTGCCCATGGTATCACTTCCAGATGGGAAATATAGTTTGATTATACCATAGGAGGGTATTCCCGTCGAGAGAAAAGATAGAAACGCAAGGAAAGCCCCGCTCCACAAGAAAGGGAGCGGGGCATGTTTGCTTTCTATTGGGGCTGCCTTATCCCAGGCATGCAAAGCCGTAGATGAGATAGGCGATGCAGGTGAGGACCCCGGCCACCAGGGCGAAGGGCATCTGGGTTTTTACGTGGTCCATGGGGAGAATGTTGGTGGCCTGGGAAATCAGGATGGCGTTATCGGAATAGAAGCACAGCTGGGTGCCAAATACGGAGCCAGAGAAGATGGCCGACACGGCCACGGCGATGTTAGCGTCCATGGTCTGGGCCAGGGAGACGATCAGGGGTACCATGATGGCGGACACACCCCAGGCGTTGGCCAGGGCGAAGGTCATCAGGGTGGCCACCAGGAACACCACGAAGGGCAGGAGCTGGCCTGCCATCAGGGGGGCCACCTTGCCAATGATGTAATCGGACATGCCCAGGTTTTCGCAGGAGGCCTTGAACAGGAAGGCAATCAGCAGCAGGGCCAGGATGGACACCATGGTGGAGCAGCCTTCCCAGACGGAATCCACATATTCCGAGAGGGACATGAGCTTTCGGGCCATGTACATCACCCCGGTGAACACCAGGGCCACAATCAGGCCGCTGAGTACGTCCACGTCAAAGACGATGGTAGCGGCCAGCAGGACGATGAGGGGGAGGAGGAAGTCAATGACACCGCCGCTTTTCCCTTTGGCATCTCCGCTGTCCTCCTGGTCCTCACTCTCTTCATTGGGCCGCACGTCCATAAAGAGGTTGCCAGTTTCCTCGGCCTGCCGTTGGTACTTTTTGATGGGGCCGAAGAGGGGAATGACCCCGGCGAGCACCAACAGCAGAACCAGCAGGCAGAACATGGGGTAGAACATAAAGGGGATGGACTGCATGTAAACCCCTACGGCGCTGCCGCCTTCCGGGACAATGCCGGTGCTGTCCAGGAGGCTGGCATAGTAGATGGACCAGGAGGAGAGGGGCACCAGCACCACCATGGGTGCCGAGGTGGAGCCGATGATGTAAGCGGTCATGGAGCGGTGGACCCGGTGGGGGTCGTTGAGCCGCTTGGCAATGGAGCCGGTGGTGAGGATGTTCAGGTAATCGTCCACAAACAGCAGGACGCTCAGGGCCCACTCTGCCAATAGGGAGCGTTTTCGGGTGGTGGCGAACTTGGCCAACAGGCCAGAAAAGCCCATGGCCGCCTTGGATTTCTCCAAAACGCCCACCATGCCCCCCAACAGGGCCACCACCAGCAGGACCCAGATATCGTTGGCGGCGACCTCTTGGAGCTGTTCAATGAGTGCGGTGAACCAGTCGCCTTTGAAGCCGATGATCAGGGCCAGCAGGGTGGCCAGGAAGAGGGATTCAAAGGTGCGCTTTGTGATGAAGGCGGCTACAATCAGGACAATGACGGGGATGATACTGATGATGCCATAGTTTGCATCCATAGGGGTTCGGCCTCCCTTCTGCCTTCCCCCAGAGGCGGGGAAGGATGTGGAGAACAGCCCTGGGCTGTTCCTATGCCAATTCTCTCTCTAAAATTTAGTTTCGTGGATCACCTTCTAAAAGCAAGCGCATAATCCCCCAGCGGGAAGTTACGCCGAACTTGCGGAAGATATTTTGGAAGTGCTTTTGCAGGGTGGACTCCTGGACGTGGAGGGCTTCTGCGATCTCCCGGTTGTCTCGGAAGCGGGTGAGCAGCTCCAAAAGCTGGGTCTCCCGGGCGGTAAGGCCATAGCGGGTGGCGATGGCGGGGATATCATAGCCCGAGGCGGGGCCTTGGTGGTACATACGGTTGAGCAGGACATCCATCTGCTGGTTGAGGTGGATGCCTACGGAGCTGAGCAGGAACAGCTCGTCGTCGGTAAAGGGACCGTCCCCCCGGCTGCAGAACAGGCTCAAGGCACCCAAGGGCTTGCCGTTGTGGACGATGCCATATTGCAGGGAATCATACACGTCGAACTTCTGATAGCACTTTTGATAGATGGTGGAGCGTAACCGCTGCTGTTCCCCCAGAAGGTCGCTCTCCCGGAAGATGGTGGATTCCCGGCAGCAGTTCAGCCAGGCGGTGTAGTCGTCGTCAGCATAGCGCATATAGTTGCGCTCTGCCTCTTCAAACTCCGCCGGGACGCATAGGGGGTCCACTAGGCGGATGCGGCTCTCGTCGGCCTCCCGGCGCATGATGCTGGCGTAGCGGAAGGGGATAAGCATCCGCAGGATGGGGAGGAAGTACTCCCCGAGGTCAGCATACGTCCGGCAGCGGTATAGCTCACAGACTACATTGTTGAAGATTAAAAATATGTTTTTCTTTACCACATTACCTCCCCGCTTCCTGGTTAAATTCCTGTTTTTCGTAATTATATCAGAAATTAAAATGAAAAAATATACCTTTAATTGTGCATGGCATACTTGTTTTATGGTATGAACTAATCGAATAAAAGAATTTCAAAAATTTGCAAAACCGCTTAGAATAAGAAGCACACAGGGGATCAACCCCAAAAAACAAGAAGATTTACCATCGAAATGGAAAAAGTAACAGAAGAATCGGGGCGCGGAAAACGCCCGTCGCTGCTCCACACATGTTTTTTAGAACAGACAGGGGCTGGACCCAGCCCAGTGCGACGCTCCAAGCCAGAAGACGAGGACAAAATCAAACGCAATTTTATCAAGGAGGATCAACAATGTACAACTATGAGAAAAACAGAGATCAGATCGTGAAGGACTTAGACCGAGTGATTAAGCTCATTCACATGAAAGCGGACGAGATTCCCCCTGAAGAGAAGGCCCAGATGGTCAAGGAGACCGTGGAGCACTTCAACACCTGCGTGAGCCCCGGCTGGATCAACTACAGAAAGTGTGTCTCCTCCGAGACCGAAGGCAACGCCGTTCTGGAATGGGAAGACGGCGGCTCCTACTTCCGCGGCCTGTATGAAGACGAGAAGTTCCTGGACGCCATGGGCGGTTTTGGCATCTATGTCGCCGGCCACAGCGAGGACCTAATCGTCGACACCGTGAAGGCTCAGCTGAGCCGCCAGGGCCTGCACTCCCAGGAGCTGATCGACCCCCTGCGCGGCTACCTGGCAAAGGCCATGGCCGACTGCACCCCCGGCGACCTGCAGCAGTGCTTCTTCACCAACTGCGGCACCGAGGCGGTTGAAATCGCCATGAAGCTGGCCCGGTTCAAGAGCAAGGGCAAGTGGTTCATCGCTACCACCCACGCTTTCCATGGTAAGACCGGCGGCTCCCTGTCCCTGACCGCAAAGGGCATCTACCGCCAGCCCTATCTGCCCCTGCTCCAACAGGTGCAGCACGTGGAGTACGGCAACGCAGCCGCCATCCGCACCGCCATTGAGAACCTGCGGGAAGTGGGCGAGTCCATCGCCGCGGTGGTTTTGGAGCCCATCCAGGGCGAAGCTGGCGTTATCATCCCGCCCGCTGGCTACCTGAAGGAGGTCCGTGCCATCTGCGACGAGCTGGACGTGGTTCTCATCTTCGACGAAATCCAGACCGGCATGGGCCGCACTGGCACCCTGTGGCGCTGCGATGCCGAGGAGGTTGTCCCCGACATCATGACCTTTGGCAAGGCCTTCGGCGGTGGCGTGATGCCCATCACCGGCCTCATCTGCCGTCCCTCCATGTGGAGCGAAGAATTGATTGAGAACCCCTATCTGCTGGGCTCCACCACCTTCGGCGGCAACCCCGTCTGCTGTGCCGCCGCCATCGCCGCCCTGGACTTCCAGCTGAAGAACGACATCCCCGGCCAGGCCCGGGATAAGGGCGCCAAGATCAAGGCCGGCCTGGAAGCCATTCAGGCAAAGTATCCCACCGTCATCCAGGAAGTCCGCGGCATCGGCCTGATGATGGCCGTGGAGTTCTTCTCCGACGAGTATGGATATGAGTTCTCTAAGGAGATGTATAACCAGCACGTCATCATCTCCGGCACCCTGAACAACTCCAAGACCATCCGATATGAGCCCCCCGCATCCCTGACCGACGAGGAGATCGCCAAGATTCTGGATGCCTCCGAGAAAGCGGCTGCCAAGGCCAAGGAGATATTCGGCCTCTAAGCCGTGTTTGGGCAGAGAATATTTCATGATGTACATCTCCCATCCAGAGGGTTCCGGCGCTCTGGGTGGGAAGCCCTTTCCGCTCTGTAACAGATAGGAGATTTTTCTATGAAGATTTGCAAAAACTACATCAACGGCGCGTGGGTTGAGAGTGTCAGCGGCAAGACCGCGCCTACCTATAACCCTGCCAATGGCGAGATTCTGGCTGAGGTGGTTCAGTCCAACCTGGAGGACGTGGAGCTGGCCGTGGCTGCCGCCAAGAAGTCCTTCTATGAGACCCGCGACTGGCGGGACATGGACAGCCAGACCAGAGGCGACATCCTGCTGAAGATTGCCGACCTGATCGACAAGAACCGGGACGAACTGGCTCGCATTGAGTCCATGGACATGGGCAAGCCCCTCCGGGAGGCCGAGGGCGACGTGGACGACGCCCTGCACTGCTATCGCTACTATGCCGGCCTCATCAAGGCCCCCTACGGCGGCGTCTATGACGTGAACGAGGGCTTTGGCAAGATGCACTCCTTCACCATCCATGAGCCCGTGGGCGTGGTGGCCCTCATCAGCGCCTGGAACTTCCCCTTCGTCATGGGTTCCTGGAAGATTGCCCCGGCTCTGGCCGCTGGCAACAGCATCATCTTCAAGCCCGCGTCCAATGCCGTGATGTCCAACGTGAAGATGTTCGAGCTCCTGGAAGAGGCCGGTGTGCCCAAGGGTGCTGCCAACCTGATTCTGGGGCCGGGCGGCTCCGTGGGCGAGGCCCTGGCCTCCCACAAGGACATCGGCATGGTCACCCTCACCGGCTCCACCGCTGTGGGCCAGAGCATCATGCGCTGCGCTGCCAGCAACGTGAAGAAGATTGGCTTGGAGCTGGGCGGCAAGTCCCCCAACATCATCTTCGCCGACGTGGATTTGGAGGCCGCTGTGGAGTGGGCCATGATCGGCATCTTCTTCAACCAGGGCGAGGTCTGCTGCGCGGGCTCCCGCATCATCATTGAGGAGAGCATCCACGACGCTTTCGTCAAGCGCTTTGCCGAGCGGGCCAACGCCATGACCATCGGCAACCCCCTGGATAACCCCGACATGGGCCCCATGGTCAGCGAAGGCCAGCTCAACGACGTGCTGGGCTATGTGAAAAAGGGCATCAAAGAGGGTGCCACCCTGGTCTGCGGCGGCGAACGCTACACCGAGGGCGACTGCGCTAAGGGCTATTACATGCGTCCCACCATTTTTGACAACTGTACCCCCGCCATGACCATCGTCCGGGAAGAAATCTTCGGTCCTGTGGTCACCATCCAGACCTTCAAGACCGAGGAAGAGGCCATTGCTTTGGCCAACGACACCGATTACGGTCTGGCTGGCGGCGTGTTCACCCATCAGTTGGAGAGAGCGCTCCGGGTGGTCAAGGAAGTCCGTGCCGGTATCACCTGGGTCAACGCTTTCAACCCCACCTTCAATGAGGCTCCCTGGGGCGGCTACAAGATGTCCGGTATCGGCCGTGAGCTGGGCGTCCATGGCTTGGAGGAGTATCAGGAGATCAAGCAGGTCAACATCAACCTCACACCGGGCCCTGCGGGCTGGTATGAGCACTAATGTGCGTCTGAGATAGGCGATTGTGCTGGCTGAGCAGATAGAACCCAACAAATATAAACCTAGAGTTTCGTTTGGAGGACACTTCGTAAAGAAGTGTCCTCCAAACATAGAAGGGGCTGCCTCTAAACGAGACAGCCCCTTTGTATATGGTTTTTAAGATTCTTCCTGTTCCTCTGCTGATGAAAGGTAAAGGCCTTCCCCGTCGAAGGCCAACTCCAACCGTTGGTTATATATGCGGCTGACGGTCTCAATGCTCTCTATGAATGGAACGACCGTGCTATCCTGGGTTCTGGTAAACTTCCGCATGGATTGCTCGATTTTCTTTCCCTCCACGTTTCCCAACCAATTTCCGGTTCCAGCAAAACCCTTTTCAAGCGGCTCTACTTTGATAACTGGAACCTTTCCTACCGCTTTTCCCAGTTTCTTAGTGGAACTGGACAGTCCCTTCAGTAGCTGCGACTGGATGGACTTTTCCCAGCTCCGTTCCAGTTGATTATAGCACTCAGTATAGAACTCACGGTAGCGCAAGCCCTGTTCTCGAATTTTCTGGACTACCCCAGCCAAGAACGCTGCGTCAAAGTTTTCCAGGAGCATTACATCTAGGAACGAGGAAAAGGCATACAAATAAACAGCGATTTGGTATTCTCCAAACAATCCCTTTAGGTTTTCTGACCGTTTCTTTACGGCCTGGTCTGCGTGCAGCAATGCCGTTTTTCCATTTTGTTTCGCAATTTGTTCCCGCAAAAAGAAGATTTGATTCTCCGCCCACTGTTTGATATCCAGCACTTTGATATGATTGTTGGTTTTATATTTCTCGTTGTTCCAGTTGTATTTATAGTTGTTCAACACATCGGACAAAAAGGCCAAGTTCCCCTTACGCTCCGCTTTGTCCTTTTCCCTTAGATAGCTCAAAATTTCCTGTTGTGTTCTCTCTATCCCGTCGAGCTTTTGGGTGATACCCAGCAATGCCATCGACATAAAAAGGGTTGAGATCATAGCAGGTGCAACTGCAAAAGATGTCAGTCTGGCTTGCCCCATGATGGTGTTATTTGCATCACTCAAAACGGTGCCTAACAAGCCGCTTCCATCTCGAAAAGGTGCCAGATGCCCACCTCCAGGAACTGTCACCCGATAAATCCCACTGGAAGCACCATTGGAAAATATGGATTGAAATGCTGTGACAATTGGCTCAAACCCTGTCCCAAGGGCGGCAATTTTTGTAAAGGAGAGTTTAGTTGCCGATGTGATATCCTCATCTTCTTCCAGAATGGATAAATCAAGCTGTATCGACGCCAATTCTTTCAGACCTTGCGTCTCCACTGGTAAGTTTTCCATTTATAACTCCTCCGCAAAACAAGTTGGTAAAAATCTTGTGTTTATTTTACCAAAAACGACACCCGCTGTCCACAGGATGCAAATGTTTTCCATCCCAAGAAAATGAAATTTGTGCCTGTTGGAGACTTTTCCAGCAGGCACAGTGTATATATTTTTTTTCAGACTCTGGTTTTTGCGCCTAATAATGGTAACGCGTTCGGTATTTCAGGAACATCGCCGCACCCAATACCAGAGCCATCCCCTCCGCCACCGGGGTAGCCAGCCATATCCCCGTCACCCCCAGAAGAGCGGGGAGCACCAGCATGGTGATGAGCATGAACACGAAGGAGCGGGAGAAGGCCAGAATGGCGGAGACGATGCCGTTGGACAGGGCGGTGAACAGGCCGCTGGTGAAGATGTTGAAGCCAATGAAGCACAGGGCCAGGGAGCAGATGCGGTTCCCGGAGACTGCCAGGGCAAATACCGGGTCTTCCGGTTGGGCGAATATGGATACCAGGGGTTTTGTGGCGGCCAGAGAGGCCACCACTGTGACCAGGGAGATCACGGCGATGATCTTTAGGCTGAGGGATACCAGTTGTTTCAGCTTATGGTGGTCTTGGGCACCGTAGCTGTAGCTGAGCATGGGGGCCACGCCGTAGGAATAGCCTGTGTAAAGGGAGCTGGCGAACATCAACACGTACATGATGATGGTGATTGCGGCTACACCGTGCTCCCCAACGTAGCGGAGCATGGTCCAGTTGAACATTAGGGTGATGATGCCAGTGACCAGGGCAGTGGCCATCTCCGAGCAGCCGTTGGTGGCGGCATTGGCCAGGACACGAAAGCGTGGGACAGGCTTCGTAAAGTGGAGCAGGCTGCTTTTACGGCCAAAGACGAAGAGCCCAGCCACGGCGGTGACGGAATAGCCCAATCCCGTGGCAAGGGCCGCGCCGCTGATGCCCAGATCAAAAATGGCGATGAACACATAGTCTAGCACCATGTTCAGTACCCCGCCGGTGACGGAGCAGATTAGGGAGAGGGTGGCCTTTTCTGAGGCGATCATATATAAGGTGAAGTTGTTCATCAGGAGGATGGGGATGGTGAAGAGCAGATAGCGGCTCAAATAATCTACACAGTAGCCCGAAACCTCCGGGGACAGGCCGTTGTCAAAGAGCCGTCCGGTGAGCAGATAGCCCACCACGCTCATCACCAGCCCCACTGCCACGTTTACCAGGATGAGGAAAGTAAAGTCCTGCCGGGCTTCCGTCTCCTTTTTTTCACCCATCTTCCTCATAATCACCGCGCTGCCGCCGGTGGCCAGCATGGTGGAGACGGCGGTGACCAGCTGGATCACCGGGGCGGTGAGGTTGATGGCGGAGAGGGCCTGGGTGCCGATGAGGTTGGCCACGAAAAGTCCGTCTACCATGGTGTAAAAGGACATGAAGAGGGACATGACGATGGTGGGGAGGGCAAAGGCCAGGACATTTTTCAAGCGCACGGGCTTGCTGTATGCGGTTTGTGTTTCCATAGTGTTGTTCTCCTTGCTTTTTGTGGCGCCATGGGATATCATAAACCATACAGTAACTGTACGGTCAAGAGGGAATTTGCTTATGGAAAAGAAGGACAAGCTGCTTACCATTGGCCAGTTTGCCGCGCTGCATGGGATCAACAAAAAGACCTTAATGTGGTACGATGAAATTGGCCTGTTCCGGCCTACGCTGGTCCACCCGGAGAACGGCTATCGCTACTATAGCTACCACCAAAGTGCTGTGTTGGAGACCATCCTGCTGCTGCGGGAGCTGGATGTGTCCATCGAGGAGATTCGAGGATTCATGGAGCAACGCTCCGCTGCCAGCTTGCAGAGGCTGTTGGAGGAAAAAATGGCGGAGCTGGACCAGAGGGTCAGCCACTTGCAGGGCCTGCGTAAGACCCTGGCCCATCACCACCGGCATACCACCGCCCTGTTGACCATGGACCTGTCCAGGCTCAGCGTGGTGGAGAAGCCAGCGCGGCATCTGGTGACGGTGGACATTGACAGCTCCACTTCTTTTGAAAAGCAGGTGGAGCTGATCATCGCCCAGACCCAAAAGTACCAGCTCCGCCGTCTCCACGACGCGGCCTACGGTACCATGATCCCCGTGGAGGCCCTGGCCCGGGAGGACTTTGACGGCTATACAAAGCTGTTCATTGAGCCCCCCTTTCCCATCCCGAAGCGGGGGCTGCATGTCCAGCCCAAGGGGCGGTACATCCGGGCCTTTTACAGAGGGCCCTGGGATCAATTGCCGGAGAAATACGGGGAGATTTTCGCCTTTGCCCGGGCCCAGGGCTTGGAGCCTGAGGGATATGCCTATGAGGTGGGCATCAATGAGACTGTGGTGGACCGGATCGAGGACTATATCGTCCAGATCGAGGTGCCGGTGGGGGAGGGGAAACCGGAGGCATAGATGGGGCAAAAATTTGACACAAATCACATCTCTGCGAGGGAAAGTATTGACTTTCCTGGCGGGCTCCGATATGATAGGAAACGATTGAGAAAGAGAGGTAGATTCCAATGAATCGGGAAGGATTTCAATCCCGGCTGGGCTTTCTGCTGGTGAGTGCCGGCTGCGCAGTGGGGATCGGGAACGTGTGGAAGTTCCCCTATGTGACAGGCCAGAACGGCGGCGGTGTGTTCGTGCTGTTCTACCTGCTGTTTTTGGTTATCATGGGCGTGCCTGTGTTGACCATGGAACTGGCTGTAGGCCGGGCCAGCCGCAAGAGTGCGGTGCTGGGCTACAAGGCCCTAGAGCCGAAAAAGAGTAAGTGGCACATCCACGGCTGGTTCTGTGTGGCCGGCTGCTGCTTGCTGATGATGTATTACACCACCGTATCCGGCTGGATGCTGGGCTACTTCTTCAAGTTCGCCGCCGGGAGCTTTGACGGCTTAGAGGGCGAGGCGGTGGACGGGGTGTTCGGCGCCATGCTGGCCAGCCCCGGGGAGATGGGGGCCTGGATGGCCATCACCGTGTTGGTGGGCTTTTTTGTGTGCAGCTTTGGCCTGCAAAAGGGCTTGGAGCGGATCACCAAGGTGATGATGCTGGGCTTGCTGGCTCTGATTGCCGTGTTGGCTATCCACAGCCTGACCCTGGAAGGGGGCTTGGAGGGCGTGAAGTTCTACCTGCTGCCGAACCTTCAGCGGGCGGCAGAGGCCGGGATAGGCAACGTGATCACCGCGGCCATGAATCAGGCCTTCTTTACCCTGAGTTTGGGCATCGCCGCGATGGAGGTCTTTGGCAGCTACATGACCCGGGAGCACAGCTTGGCCAGCGAAGCGGTGCGGATCTGCTCTCTGGACACCTTTGTGGCCCTGATGGCGGGGCTTATCATCTTCCCTGCCTGCTTCTCCTTTGGGGTGCAGCCGGACTCCGGCCCGTCCCTGATCTTCATCACCCTGCCCAAGGTGTTCTTGGACATGAGCGGCGGGCGGCTTTGGGGGACGCTGTTCTTCCTGTTTATGACCTTCGCCAGCTTCTCCACGGTCATTGCCGTGTTTGAGAACCTCCAAGCCAACTGCATCGACAACTTTGGCTGGACCCGGAAAAAAGCGGCGGTGCTGAACTGCGTGTTCATCCTGGTGGCCAGCTTGCCCTGTGTGCTGGGCTACAACCTTTGGAGTGATTTGCATTTCCTGGGAGGCCGGGACGTGCTGGACTTTGAGGACTTCCTGGTGAGCAACCTGCTGCTGCCCCTGGGCTCCCTGGTGTACCTGCTGTTCTGCGTGAGCAAGTGGGGCTGGGGCTATGACAACTATTTGGCGGAGGCCAACGCCGGGAAGGGGCTAAAGCTGCCCCGGTGGATGAAGCCCTATTTCCAGTTTATCCTGCCGGTGCTGGTGCTGGTGATTTTGGTACAGGGCTTGCGCTGAACAAGTTCATAGAGACACAAAAAAGGACGCGGCCCGATTTGGGCCGCGTCTTTGCGTTGGGATCGTTTACTTGGCGTTGTCCCGGCGCTTCTTATCGTCCAGAAGGAGATAGGTCAGGCCTGCGCCAGAGAGCAGGAGCAGGGCAGCCCAGAGACCGCTGTTGTCACCGGTCTGGGGGACTTCTGCCAGGGGGACGTCCTCATCGGGAATCTCCGTCTGCTGGGTCTTTTGGGGTTTCTGAGGTTGCTGGGGCTTGGGCTTCTGGGGTGTGCTGGTGAGGGGCACATCCGGGTCGGGGAGCTCCACCAGAGGCGGCTGTGCTTCCGGGATGTCCACCAGAGGCGGCTGCTCTTCCGGGATATCCACCAAGGGCGGGTCCTCGTCGGGAACGTCCACAGCAGGCGGCTCCTCAGTGGGCGGCACCATGGGTACGTCGGGATCGGGGACTTCCACAGGAGGCTCCGGGTCTACCGGTGGGTTGGGATCTACCGGCGGGTTGGGGTCAACAGGCGGCTTGGGGTCCACCGGAGGCTTGGGGTCTGGGTCCGGTCTGGAACTGCTGCCGCCAGAATTTTTGCTGAAGTACAGCTTCAAAACGGTGCTGCCGTCCTCCGCCAAGGCAGCCTGCAAAACATTGCGGCTGTCGCCCGGTACGAAGGTGTAGCCACTGATCACCTTGTCGCTGTCGGTTGCGCTGACAGTGCTGCCAGCTTCGCCGGTACGGGTTTGGGCGACTTTGATGGGATTGCCGTTGGTGTCATACCACGCCACCTTGTAGGTGACATCCTTCGGTTCGGGAGGATCAACAGGGTCCAGGGTGAAGTACAGCTTTAAGACAGTACCGGTTGCTTCCAGAGTGGCAGACAATATAGTGCCGTCGTAATTCGGGATAAAGGTGTACCCGTCCAGAGTTTTGTCGTCGTCTGTGACTTCAACTGTTTCACCAAGCTTGCCGTCGGTGCGCTCTACAGAGTCAATCAGTTCGACAGCGGCTTCCTTCACGACATACCAGCAGACCGTATATGTGACAGTCTCAGGACCGGGGCCGGGGCCCTCACCTCCGCCACCATTGGACTTCCACTGGGCCGTGATGGTGATGTTGCCTTTTTCGTCGATTACGGGTTCACCCCAACCGGTGAACTCATAGCCATCGCGGGTGGGGGCTTCGGGATACAAGTCTCTGTAATCTCCGTCTCTGTCAATGGTCACGGTCTTGAGGGGGGTTTCCGTGTAGCCGTCTTTCCAAGTTACGGTGATCGTATCAGGCACGTCGGGGCCAGAAGTCTCGTCCAGAGTGAAGTACAGCAGCAACACGGTGCCGTTGGAAGCTAACTCTTTGGAGAGGATATTGCCGGGGTTGCCTTCGTCAAAGGTGTAGCCCGGGATCGTCTTATCTGTGTCAGTGACAGAGACAATTTTGCCGACTTCACCTTTACGGGTTTCGGGGTCCTTAATGGTCTCTCCATCGGTGGTGTACCATGCTACTGTGTAGGTGGCGAGACTGGGGGCTGTGGTTTGTTCCCATTGAGCTGTTAGCGTTCCGGTGACAGTACCGTTTGCTATGCCCTTCATGTTGATCTGACCATTGCTCTGGGTAAAACTGCCGTTCCCAGAGTAGGTCCAACCAATGAACTTGAAGCCAGTCTTCTCAGGTTTGGGATAACCGAATCCAGAGGCATCTTCGTAGAAGGTGTGAGTGCCAGACTGGGTTGTTTCGGATTTTGTGCGGCTGGAATCGTTATCGACTTTGCCGCCGTTGTAGTCCCAAGTCAACTGATAGGTGTAGTTGGTAGTAACCTGCACTGTACGGTCATAACGGAAAGTAAACGTACCTTGATGGCCAGTGGCGCCCTTTTTTACGTAGATCGAGGATGGATCTGAGGACGTATAGCTATAAGTGTTTCCGTTATAATTGGTCTTCCTAGAGAGGTCAAAAGAGAAAATACTGCCACTGTAGTTAGGTGAATCTATTTCCTGTGTTTCAGTGTAAATATCATCATAGTCGTTATTGGTGTAGTATACGTGATTCACCGTAAAAGATATCTTATTGGGGCTACTGCCGCCGGTATTCCAGTCACTCACATAGTAGCGGAACGTGACATTGGGGTTGTTTCTCGAAAGATCGCAAGAAGCTCCCTCTGATTTTCCTCCGAAATAGGCATTACTTGTCACATGCAGTACGCGGCCAAAATTGACATCTGTAAGAGAAGACAAAAAAGGAATCCGATAGGGAACCTGGATGTATCCAGAACTCGGACGGGATACGCTGTTGTTAGTTCCTACTGGATAATCGCTTATTCCCTTTGATGGACAGCAGACAAGAAACGTAATATTAAAATTACTTGCCAAGGTTTCAACGTCCTCGTCCGGGTTACCGGCGTCGATCTGTGTGCGGTAGCTCTGGACATAGGCCCAGGCTACGGAGACCGAGGCGGATGCCTTATCCAAGGGAGACAGGCGATTGTAGATGGACTCGATATTCTTCAGTACGGCAAGGGTAGTGTCCATGTCATCCGCGCCGCCCATAGCGCTACAGGCGTTCATGAACTCGTTTACAGAGGCGTAGCTGGGCGCAGGGGTGATGACCTCAGGCTTGGATTCTGGCTTTCCCTCGGGTTTGGTCTCAGGCTCAGGCTGGACCTCGGGCTTACTCTCGGGTTTGGTTTCCATCTCCGGCTTGCCCTCAGACTGTTCGGGTTCCGGTGTGGTCTCCGGCTTGCCCTCAGGTTGTTCGGGTTCTGGTGCGGGCTCCGGTGTGACCTCAGGTTGTTCAGATTCCGGCTGGGTTTCCGGCTCGGCCTCCGGCTTAGTTTCCGGTTCCGGTGTGGGTTCCGGCTTCACTTCCGGCTTGGGCTCGGGCTTCACCGGCTCCGCCGGCGGTGGGGCAGGCTGGGTTTCGGTGACCTCGGTTCCCTCGGCCTCGCCGCCCTCGGTGGCGAAGGCTGTGGTGGAGAGCATCCCCACGCACAGGACGAAGGACAAGATCAGTGCCAGACAACGCCTGCACAAATCCTTGGTTCGTTTCATTATGATTCTTCCTTTCTTTGCAAAATCGGACGCAAAGGGATCCGGTAGCCGAACGAGCATAGCGCGTGCTGCGCTTTAGCCTCTAGCTTTGCGTCCCAGCGTTTCCGCTGGTTTGCCAAGTTGCAACCGAACGAGCATCCTATCAAAGGGGCAAGTGCCCTTTGATACCTTAGCCTCTGGCTTTGCGTCCCATCGTTTCCAATGGTTTGCCCTTGCGTCTACCTCGTCTCCCCGCCATCCTCGACGCCCCGGATGGCGGGATGATTCCAAGGCGGGCTCACCATGCCGCTTCCCCCTCTCTCATATATTTGAATCAACCTGGGGCGGCGCCTCTGGCTTGGCCTCGGTAAATTCACGGACAAATTCATCGTGGAGCCGTTCCTCCTCCTGTTTTCGGGCGTGAACGGCGTCCTCGAAGCGGGCATAGCAGCCCAGATAATAGCGCTTGCCCTTAAAACATATTGTCGCCCGCCAGCGCTGCTTGGCGGCCCACCAGTCCACGCCGGGGACGCCGCTGGTGTTGTTTTTCCGCACCGTCTTGGAGCGGAGCATTTCCACGCAGGTGCCGTCGATGTAGGTCAGGGTAAGGCCCGCGCCGGGGACGGCCCCAGGGGCCCGGCAGCCGCAGCTGGTGGTGTGGCCGCTGCGCAGCCGGTTGGTGCGCACCACGGTTTCTTTGCCGCAGTCGCAGCGGCAGTGCCAAGCCGTGCGGTTCCCGATGTTTTCTGCCGGCCCCAGGACCGTGAGCCGATTGTAACGCTGGCCGGTGAGATCCAGCTTTTTTCGAGAGTGTCCCATCCTGGATCACCTACTTTATCACGAGGAGTGTGAAAACCTATCAAAAGGTATACCTTTTGAT
>CAJUCB010000015.1:0-7794 GCA_910584805.1 uncultured Oscillospiraceae bacterium | reverse complement strand
GTATACTTTTTGGCAGCTTTTTTTATTTTGCGCTGCCTCGCGCCACCCGATGCTCCTTCAACCGGCGGTAGAAAGTCGCCTGGCTCATACCGCAGGCTGACAGGGCGCGGGCAAAGCTCAAGTCCTTCTGCTCCCATGCCTCCACCACCTGGGCAAAGTCCGCCGGAGGTTCCAGAGAGGGCCGCCCGAACTTCACCCCCCGGGCCTTGGCCGCCGCGATGCCCTGTTCCTGGCGCTTGCGGATGTTTTCCCGCTCATTCTGGGCCACGAAGGATAAAATTTGCAGCACCAAGTCCGCGATAAAGGTCCCCATGAGGTCCTTGCCGTGGCGGGTGTCCAGGAGAGGCATGTCAATCACGCAGATATCCACCCCGATCTCCTTGGTGAGCACCCGCCACTGGTCCTGGATTTCCTGGTAGTTGCGGCCCAGGCGGTCGATGCTCAGGATATAGACCAGGTCTCCGGCCCTGAGCTTTTTTAATAGCTTTTGATACTGGGGCCGGTTGAAATCCTTGCCGGACTGCTTGTCCATATAGATGTTCTTCTCCGGTACTTCGCTGAGGCGCATGGCGTCCAGCTGTCTGTCCTCGTTCTGCTCCGTGCTGGATACACGAATATAGCTGTAGGTCATAGTTGACTCCTCTCTTTCTGGGTGAGACGGGGGGAAGTTTGATCAAACACACAAAACGGGGGCGGTGTGATCTTCCAAAGATTATTTATGCCCAAGAAAGATTATAACGATTATCGTTATGGTGGGTAGATACAAATAAAAAAGAGCCAGCCTGCGTATCATGGCGCAGACTGGCTTTTCTGATTGAAACCTGCCGGGGAACTATGGTAGAATGGCGGGGATGGAGGGTCAGCCCTCCGCCTGCCACCCTTTGCAAAAGTCCCCCCAGCTCTGGAAGCCGCAGGCGTATTGCTCCAACTGGGCGCAGGTGAGCTCAATGGCGCTGTTGGCGCTGCCGGCGGCAGGGAACACGGTGTCGAAGCGCTGGAGGGAGATGTCCAGATAGACCTGTACCCCCTCCTTGATGGCGAAGGGGCACACGCCCCCTACGGCGTGTCCCACCAGCTCCACCACCTGGTCGGGGGAGAGCATTTTGGCCTTGGTGTGGAAAAAGCCCTTGAACTTGCTGTTATCCACCTTGGCGTCCCCAGCGGTGAGGATGAGCACCGCTTGTCCGTCCACCAGGAAGGACAGGGATTTGGCAATGCGGGCAGGGATGACCCCGGCGGCCTGGGCGGCCAGCTCTACGGTGGCGCTGGAAGTATCGAACTCTAAGACCTTCTCCGCCAGGCCAAAGGCGGAGAAATAGTCGCGGACCGCGGCGATAGACATGGTGATTGCCCTCTTTCTTTTGGTATACCCACCACTATACCATAGGGAGGAGGCCTTGACAAGCTATGGGAAGGGGAGCGGCTATGTATGCGATGAAAGCACAATCACACAGCGGGCGGCCCATCCGGGGCCGCTTTGCCCCCAGCCCCAGTGGGCGAATGCACCTGGGGAATCTCTTCGCGGCGCTGCTGGCCTGGCTGGATATCCGCAGCCTGGGGGGCGAAATGCTGCTGCGCATGGAGGACTTGGACCCCCAGCGCTGCCGCCGGGAATACATTGAACAACTGGCCGATGACCTCCACTGGCTGGGCCTGGACTGGGACCTGGGCTGGGCACCAGGCCGGGAGGAATTTTGCCAGAGCCAGCGGGACGGGTATTATCAAGAGGCCTTTGGCAAGCTGGCGGCGGCGGGGCTGGTGTACCCCTGCTATTGCAGCCGCAAGGAGCTCTTGGCCGCCTCTGCCCCCCACGCCGCCGATGGGGCGCGGGTGTACGATGGCCATTGCCGGCGCTTGACAGAGCAGGAGCGGGCGGCGTTGGAGCGCAGGGGGAGACGGCCTGCTTGGCGGGTCCAAGTGCCCGTAAAGGAAATTTCCTTTACGGATGGGTGCTTTGGCCCCCAAAACCAACGTCTGGACCGGGACTGCGGGGACTTCATCCTCCGCCGCTCCGACGGGGTGTTTGCCTACCAGCTGGCGGTGGCGGAGGACGACGGGCGGATGGGAATCACCCGTGTGGTCCGGGGCTGGGACCTGCTCTCCTCCACCCCCCGGCAGCTCTGGCTTTTGGAGCAGTTGGGCTATCAGCCCCCCAGCTATTGCCACATCCCCTTGCTGCTCAGCCAGGACGGCAGGCGCTTGGCCAAGCGGGATGGGGACCCGGACATGGGGACCCTTCGGGCCCATACCACCCCGGCGGCGTTGACGGGCTACCTGGCCTGGCTGGCCCATCTGATCCCCAAGTCGGAACCCTTGTTGCCCAGGGACTTGATCCAGGGCTTTTCCTGGGAGAAGGTGGGGCGGGAGGACCGTTTTGTGGGGGAGGTCAGTGCTCTGTGAGCTCCCAGCGCAAAAACTGGATGGCTTTCTTTTCCAGCCGGGAGACCTGCACCTGACTGATGCCTAGAATCTTTGCGGTCTTGTCCTGGGTGAGGCCCTTGTAATAGCGCAGGAGGATGAGCTTTTGCTCCCGCTGGGGCAGGTGGTCAATGGCGCTGCGCAGGGATAGACGCTCAATGAGCCCCTCCTCTGGGGATTCCCCCAACATCTCCTCTAAGGAGAAGCCGTTCTCCCCGTTCTCGGCCTGAAGGGAGGCCACAGAGGACACGGCTAAGTCCACCTCGGCGATCTCCTCCGGCGTGAGGCCCGTCTCCT
This sequence comes from uncultured Oscillospiraceae bacterium, assembly GCA_910584805.1. GTDB lineage: Bacteria > Bacillota > Clostridia > Oscillospirales > Oscillospiraceae > Evtepia. The sequence goes on along the minus strand of CAJUCB010000015.1, from coordinate 5,079 downwards.
GGGCCAGCTCTGACAGGGAGGGTTCCCGGCCTAGACTGTCCAACAGCTTCGTCCGGGCCCGGTGGATCAGTAGGGCCTGCTCCTTGGTCCCGCGGCCTACCTTCACCAGGCCGTCGTCCCGGAGGAAGCGGCGGATCTCCCCGGCGATTTTGGGCACGGCGTAGGTGGAAAACTGGGTGCCATAGGCCAAGTCGAAGCCCTGGACGGCTTTCAAAAAGCCCACACAGCCCAGTTGATATAAATCCTCATTGTCCAGGCCCTTCCGGGCGTAGCGGCGCACGATGCTCCAAATCAGCCCGGCGTTTTCCTCCACCAGACGGCCGCAGGCCTCCCGGTCCCCTGCCTGGGCGGCCTGGATGAGGGTGAAGCGGTCTTGGGCAATCAAGGATGCTGCCCTCCCGCCCGGAGGGCAAAGCGCTTGCGCATGGTCACGGTGGTGCCCTTGCCAGGGACGGAGCGGACCTTTAGGGTGTCGGTAAAGCTCTCCATGATGGTGAAGCCCATGCCGGAGCGCTCCTCGTTGCCGGTGGTGAAGAGGGGGGTCTCCACGTCGGGGATGCCCACCCCCCAGTCCCGGACGATGAGCTCCATCTCGTTGCCGGGGTAGAGGCGCAGCTTCATCTCTACCTTCCCCAGGGTGTCTGGATAGGCGTGGACGATGGCGTTGGTGACGGCTTCGCTGACGGCGGTTTTCACGTCCCCCAGCTCATCCAAGGTGGGGTCCAGCTGGGCGGCAAAGGCTGCGGCGGCGGAGCGGGCAAAGGCCTCGTTGGCGGATTTGGAGGGGAAGGTCAGAACGACCTGGTTGGTATATTTCACGGTACGCATCTATGTAGCTCCTTTCACTGGGCGATGGGGATGAGCCGCCCGATCCCGGCGGCCCGGAGAACCCGCGCCGGCTGCTCGTTGAGACCGGTGACCTGGATGGTCCCGGAGAGCTCGTCCATTTGCTGGCGCAGGCGCAGGAGGATGGCGATGCCGGAGCTGTCCATAAACGTGACCCCGGAGCAGTCCACCACCACCTGCCGGGGCAGGACGGCGTCCACCTCTTTTTCCAGGCTGTGGAGCAGGCCCTTGACGCTGTGGTGGTCGATGTCCCCAGACAGGGAGATGGTGAGGATGCGGTTGTGGGTGGCGTAGGCGACGGGCATATCAGAAAAACCCCCTTTGTATGACGGTATATCCAAGCGGAAACAAAAATTACCCTATACCAGCTTGTCCGGTATAGGGTAATCATACTGCATTGCTATGGAGATTTCTGTCAAAGGGAGAGGGGAAGAGGAAAAATATAAGGGGACAGCCGGATAGGCTGTCCCCTTGTGGTATGTTATCCGTTGGTTTTGGGTATGTCGCCGCGGTCAGCCACCAGCGAGTCCATATCATAGGACAAATCGGAGGTTTTGACCCAGAAGCTGCGGGTATCGCCGCCAACGAGGTTTTGAACCTTGCAGCGGGAGCCGTCCCGCACCAGGACTTTCACTGTGCCGAGCATTTGCTCCACCTCTTGGGTCTCCGTATTTTGGCCCAGGCATCCGTCGGCAAGGGCCAGATTGGCGCTGTTTTCCAAATCCTCTTCGGATTGGGAAAGGATAGCGGCGGGCAGTGTGCCATACAGGGCGTTGGGGGTGTCTCCGGTGGGGACATAGACCCGGGATTGCTCCCCTGTGGTTTCCAGCACTAAGACCACATCACCCTTGACCATGGGGACATCTCCCTCAATGGCAGTCCAGGAAAGCTGCATACTTGTGTCCGCCAAAGCGCCGTAACACTGGGTCAGGGTGGCGTCTTCCAGAAGGACAGCCGTGCGGGCGGGGCGTTGGACGGTTTCGGTGGAGAGGATGTTTGATGTGTCTTCCTGGGGTGTCTGGGACTCGGCGCTGCTGTCCGGGCCGCAGGCGCACAGCAGGGCACAGAGCAAGGCGCACAGGGGCAGGAAATACTTTTTCATAGGAACCTCCTTCAATAAAATTGAAAGTTTGTCGGTTGGAGGAAGGGGAAACCCTTAGCCCAACTGCTGCTCAAAGGCATCCCGGATGGTATGGGGATTTTCTGCGATGATGAGTACGGCATACTGGTCCTGGGTAAAGACGATGCCCTTTTCTGCCATATCCAGTTGGTCGGGGGCGTATTGGCGGAATGTGTTGCAACGGGAGTCCTTATGCTCGCTGAGGCTGACGGCGGCATCCTGGACATCAGCGGGGTCTTTTACGGCGATGACAGCGAATTCGTCGGCAGTTTTTTCGTTGGAAAAGGAGAGGAGATAGTTCTCCACCTTGTCATAGTCCAGGCTGGAAAAGTAGGTGAAATTCTGCGCGGCCTTGTCGGAGTCCCCGGTGACAGAGCGCATGGTGGGGAAATTACCGGCTTCCAGCATGGCGGTTTGCAGTTCTTCCATGTCTACAGTGGCGGAGGCGGCGGGGCTGCCGGTGCAGGCGCACAGGGCCAGGGCGGTGCTGAGGCCCAGCAGGAGTGCGAGGATTCGTTTCATGGTGTTGTCCTCCTTAACCGACGACGTCGGCTTCTGTTTCAAAGAAGCCTTCTATGTCGTTGTTGGTGGGGTCGCCGCTCATACCGTCGAAGGCATCTCGGACGGCCTTGTCCACTTTTTCCAAATCTTCCTCAGAGAGCTCGGGGAAGGGGTCCTCGGCGGTAAAGCCGTAGGTGGTGATGGTGAGGATGTACTCACCGCCAGATACAGGGGTCCAGGTCCAGCTCATCCACAGATCGCCAAATTCACTGCTGTTGACGATGTCCTGCATGCTGTTGAGCATGGCTTCTACGATCTGGGCGTGAGCCTCGTCGATGGCCTGGAAGCCCAGGCAGGTGGTGGCTTGCTGTTCATCCAAGGAGGCCCGGAACAGGGCGGGGATTTGATAGATATCCTCCACCTGATGGCGGTTTTGATAGGCGTAGTTGTATTCTAGGCTGGTGGCGGCGGGGAAGAACTCCTGGTCCCAATCGTGGCCGTAGGCGGCCAGGTCGTCATTCATGTTAAAGTTGGCGTAAGTAGCTTCGCCTTGGTCAGAGGAGGTGTCCACATGATACCAATTGCCGTCTAGCTTAACCAGATTCCAAGAGTGGTATTTGTCAAGGTTGTGGACCACCATGCACTCAATGTCCATCATCTGCATGAATAGGCGGAAGGTGGTGGCGTAGCCCACACAGACGGCATCGTGGTATTTCAGCACGCCATAGGGGTTGTCACTGTCTTCGCCGGTTTGAGGGATGACCTGGAGTACGCCCCAGTCCTGGGTCAGCTCTGTGGTCATCCACTCGTAGACGGCTTTCTCCTTTTCGTAATCGCTCATGTCCTCGGTGATAATCTCGTCCAATACAGCGCTGGCCATCTCCAAGGTTTCCTTCTGCTTGTTGCTCAGAGAGGCGGTGTTGCCGGATTTGTAGGCGTCGGAGATGGGGAGGGTGGAGACAATGCGGTACTCGTTGTTCATGATGCCTACATTGTCCTCTTGGGTTTCCCCGTCGGGAGAGATGCCTGCGGCGTCTTGCAGGGTGTGGATGGCTTTTGCGTTGTACACGCCCAAAATGGTGCTGCTGAGGATGCCTACCAGGGCGACCGCCAGCAGGCAATACAAAACGATGGTTTTCTTCTTTTCTGCTACCATACTATACTCCTTTATCTCTTGTAATGTGGAACTGGGTTCATCATACGTGGTTTGATGAGGAAGGTCAATAGATTTAAGAGAAGCTTAAGAAAGATGGGGGAGTTACTGGGCGGAAGACAGGTCAGCGGCTGTATTAGGGGCCAGCGGTGTGAGGGTTTCTTTCATATTATAACAGCAAAAAGAGGGGAATATTACATAATTTTTTGTTTTTTTCAAAAATTTTCTCGAAATGCCCCTTGCTGGGCAAAAAACAGCAGATGCTCCGGGGTCAGAGGCACCTGCTGTCAGTCAATCAGTCCTTATGAAGGGTATTCAAATCGTAGGGGGTGGTCTGGTAGACATAGTAGTTGAGCCAGTTGGTGTAGATCAGCTGGCCAGCGGAGCGCCACCGGACAATGGGCGTCTGGGTGGGGTCATCACCCGGGAAATAGTGCAGGGGGATGTGGATGTCTTTTCCCTTCTCTACGTCCCGCTGGTATTCCAGGGCCAGGGTGTTCCGGTCATATTCCAGATGGCCCAGGAAGAAGAACTGCCGGCTGTCCTCGGTTTTTACAGCAAAAACACCGGCTTCCTCCGAGACTGCCAGGACTTCCAGGTCGGGAACTTTTCGGATTTCCTCCTCCCAGACCTCGGTGTAGCGGGAGTGGGGGGCATAAAAGCGGTCATCGATGCCACGGAACAGGGGAGAAGAGGGCTTTAAGACCTGGTGATCGAAAACCCCAAACACTTTTTGGGACAGGCTGTGCTTGGGAACACCATAATGGTAGAAGAGCCCCGCTTGGGCGCCCCAGCAGATGTGAAGGGTGGAGTGGACATGGGTTTTGGACCACTCCATGATCTGGCACAGCTCGTTCCAGTAGTCCACACGGGCGAAATCCAGGTTCTCCACTGGGGCGCCAGTGATGACCAGGCCATCATAATAGGTATCCTTGATGTCGTCAAAGGAGGTGTAGAAGGATTCCAAATGGCTGCGGTCCACATTTTGGGCGCTGTGGCTCACAGTGCGCAAAAGCTCCACCTGGACTTGGAGGGGGGTGTTGGAGAACTTGCGCAGCAGTTGGGTCTCCGTGACAATTTTGGTGGGCATCAGATTGAGGATCAGGAGTTTTAAGGGACGGATATCCTGGTGCATGGCCCGGTACTCCGTCATAACAAAGATGTTTTCGCTCTCCAAAGTCTGACGGGCGGGCAGTGAGTCGGGAATTTTAATGGGCATAGCGGACCTCCGTTCGGTTCGTTTGTCTTTAGTAATATAGTTTATAGGATACCATAGTTTTCCCAGGAACGCAAATCCATCTATTAAATAGGTATCTGTGGGGAAGAATGTGGGGGAAAGGGGAAAAACAGGGGAAAAAAGAAAAAAGAGCAAAAAGATGAAAAAAGTGCTTGACAAAACGGGGCAGAGGTGGTATTCTATCAAAGCTGTCGCGAGCGGCGGTCCCGGAGAGCGGGTGAG
>CAJUCB010000014.1:37646-39157 GCA_910584805.1 uncultured Oscillospiraceae bacterium | reverse complement strand
AGTCCTTTCGTAGAAGGCGTCAAAAAAGACAGGGCGCTTTTTTGACGGAGGGATGGCAGACTGGGCTGCTTGGGGCAGCTTTGTTCAGTCCGCTGGTGTATGGGGGATATTTCATTGCGAACGCACGGGGGCGTGGGTCGATTTTCCCCGTGCCGGTTGTGCTTTTCGTTGTTTTCTGCTATACTAACGCCAGAATAGGACAGGTAGCCAGTCCCTTCTTTTGATAATAACGATGTATTATACCATTTTGGCCAAAGAAAGTCAATCTTTTTTTGGCCCTTTTTATTGGCGGATTTCACAAAAACGGGGCCGCGGCAGAGGATTTTACCCTGCTGCGGCCCCGTTTTCACTTGAATTGTCCCCTTTGGATTCCCTTTACTTCCGCAGGGCGTATGCCATGATGATATCCGCGCAGGCTTCCTTCCCGATGGGAGAGCTGTTCAGGCAGAGGTCATAGTTTTTCAGGTTGCCCCAGCGGGCGCGGGTGAGGTAGTGATAATAGGATTCCCGGGCGGTATCCGAGTGCCGCACCCGCTTGATTGCCTGCTCCCTGCTGTCCCCATGGGTATCCATGGCGTATTTGATCTTATCCTCCTCGTTGGCGTAGACAAACACGTTCACCAGGTTGGGGAAGTCCCGGAGGATGTAGTCCGCCCCACGGCCCACGATGATGCAGGGGCCCTCCTTGGCGATTTTCCGGATGGTCTGGGCCTGGGCCAAGATGGCCTGGTCGTAGGAGGAGGCGGCACCGCTGGGCATGAACCAGTTGAAGATGTTCCGCCCGGCCTCCTTCTCTTCTGTGCCCTGGATCATCTCCTCTGTAAAGCCGGTCTTTTCCGCTGTCATCTTAATGATGTCCTTGTCATAGTAGGGGATGCCCAACTGCTCAGAGATTTTTTTTGCGATACTCCGGCCTCCGGCACCGTATTCCCGGCCAATGGTGATGATGTTCTTACACTCGCTCATAGCAAGTCCCTCCTCTATTCTCTCCCTTAGTCCCAGCTCTGGATTTTCTGCCGGAGCTGCCGCTCTGCCTCTACCAGCTTGCCTTCCACGTCTACGCCCCAGACGTCCAGCTCTTCCGCTGCCGCCCAGTCTAGCGCCGGGATGCCCAGCATATCCCCGCAGAGGGTCTTGATGTAGTCAAAGCCACAGTTGCGGTTTTCAATGGCTCCCCCGGCGGTGGTGACGTACAGCAGGCGCCGGGCCTTCCCCAAGCCCTGGGGGATGCCCTCCTGGGTATAGTGGAAGGTCACGCCGTTGACGGAGATCAGCTCCAAATAGCAGCGCAGCATGGCGGGGAACTGGAACTCCCAATAGGGCGCGCCCATCAAGATCATATCCGCCCCGGCAAACTGGTGGGCATAGCGGAACATGGGGTCGCTGAATTCACCCGTTTTTTCCAGCGCATGGCGGGCATCCAGCCGGGCACTGTTTAGGGGCAGGATTTCCTCCTGGTCTAGGCAAAGCTCCTCCACCGTCAGGTCATACTTCTTCTTCAGCTCTTCCAG
>CAJUCB010000014.1:26321-37636 GCA_910584805.1 uncultured Oscillospiraceae bacterium | reverse complement strand
ACCCGGCACAGGCGCAGGGTGCGGGATTCCTCTCCCCGGATGCAGCAATTCACAAACAGCAGGTGCATATTGATGCGCTCCTTTCTCTCCCAATGGGCATCATCTCTCCCTGGATTCTACCATAGTTTCCGCCCCAACGCAACAAAAACAGCGTGTATAGGATTTCTTCCAATACACGCTGCTTTTTGCGTTTATTCCATCAAACCAGCTGGATGATTGCCATCTCCGCTGCGTCGCCCTTCCGGGGACCCATGCGCACAATGCGGGTGTAGCCGCCGTCGCGGGCAATATATTTCTGGTTCAGTTCTGTGAACAGCTTGTGGGCCACGTCCTCCTTGGTGATGAAGGCCAGAGCCTGGCGGTAAGCTGCCAGGTCGTTCTTCTTCCCCAAGGTGATCATCTTTTCTGCCAGAGGAGCAACCTCTTTGGCGCGGGCCAGGGTGGTCTTGATCTGGCCGTTTTCCAGCAGATAGGTCACCATGGCTCTCAGCATTGCCCTGCGCTGGTCAGTAGGCTTGCCGAGCTTACGGTTACCGGACATGTTGTTCCACTCCCTTCCTTAATGATGGTTCGGCTTTCCCTCCGAACGCAGGGGTCAATTCTCGTCGCTGGCCAGGGACAGCCCCATCATGGCCAGCTTGTTGATCACTTCTTCCAGAGACTTCCGGCCCAGGTTACGCACCTTCATCATTTCGTCCTCGGTCTTGGAGATCAAGTCCTCCACGGTGTTGATGTTGGCACGCTTCAGGCAGTTGAAGCTTCTGACCGACAGGTCCAGCTCTTCGATGGTCATCTCCAGCACCTTATCACGGATATCCGGAGACTTCTCCACCACCGTGGACTTGCTGCCCATGGTCTCGCTGAGGTCGGTAAAGAGCATAAAGTGGTCGCAGAGGATACGTGCGCCCAAGGATACCGCATCCCTGGCGGCGATGGTCCCGTTGGTCCACACCTCTAGCGTCAGCTTGTCGAAGTCGGTCAAATCCTTTACGCGGGTGTTTTCCACCGTGTAGTTGACCTTCTTCACCGGGGTGTAGACGGAGTCCACGGGGATCACGCCAATGACAGTCTGAGGCGTCTTGTTCCGGTCTGCGGGTACGTAGCCTCTGCCGTGAGACAGGGTCAGCTCCATGTTGAGCACCGCGTCGGGCCCTAAAGTGGCAATGGGGTGATCGGGGTTAAGGATTTCCACCTCGCTGTCGGCTTTGATGTCACCGGCTTTTACCACGCCCTCCCCGGCGGCCTCAATATATACGGTCTTACTGCCCTCGCTGTAGAGCTTGGCAATGATACCCTTGACGTTCAGGACAATTTCCGTCACGTCTTCCTTTACGCCGGGGATAGAGCTGAACTCATGCTGGACGCCTGCAATTTTAATGCTGGTGACTGCGGTACCGGGCAGCGAGGACAGCAAGATCCGGCGGAGAGAATTCCCTAACGTGGTTCCATAGCCACGCTCCAAAGGCTCGACAGTACACTTGCCGTAGGAGTTGTCCCCTGGCATCTCGATGCATTCGATGCGCGGCTTTTCGATTTCTACCATTGATTACCCTCCTTCTTACGTCGGGCGGGGTGACCCCCGCCGTGTCGTCATTCCGTTTTCCTGCCGAGGGTAAGGTATTATTTGGAGTACAACTCGACGATGAGGTGCTCCTCAATGGGCATATCAATGTCTTCGCGGGCGGGCAGCTTGGACACAGTACCCTTCAGGCTGTTCTTCTCTCTCTCCAACCACTGGGGCAGGGTCACCATCACGGCGTCCTCCCCGGTGAGTCTCTTGAACTTCACGGAGGCGCGGCTCTTCTCCGCCACCTCGATGACGTCGCCGGGCTTGACCAGGAAGGAGGGGATATTCACCTTCCGACCGTTGACGGTGAAGTGGCCGTGGTTCACCAGCTGACGGGCCTCCCGGCGGGTCATGGCGAAGCCCAGGCGGTACACTGCGTTGTCCAGGCGGCGCTCCACCAGGACCAGCAGGTTCTCACCCGTCTTGCCGGGCATACGGGAAGCCTTCTCATAGTAAGAACGGAACTGCTTCTCCAGGATGCCATAGACGAACTTGACCTTCTGCTTCTCTGCCAGCTGCAGGGCATACTCGCTCTTTTTCTTTCTCATCTGGCCGCCGGGGTTACGGTTGGTCTCCTTCTTGCTGTAACCCATAACGGTAGGAGAAATGCCCAGCGCCTTGCAGCGCTTGGCGACAGGCTGCGTATTCTTTGCCATAATTGATTTTCTCCTTTCCTTCGCTTAGACGCGGCGTCTCTTGGGGGGACGGCAGCCGTTGTGGGGGATGGGGGTCACGTCTTTGATCATGGTGACTTCCAGGCCCACAGCCTGAAGGGCGCGGATGGCAGCCTCACGGCCGGAACCGGGCCCCTTTACGTATACCTCCACGCTCTTGAGCCCAGTGGCCTCAATGGCAGCCTTGGCAGCGGTCTCTGCCGCGGTCTGGGCTGCATAGGGGGTGGACTTTCTGGAGCCGCGGAACCCCAGGCCGCCTGCGGAAGCCCAGGAAAGGGCGTTGCCGGCAGTGTCGGTCACGGTAACCATGGTGTTGTTGAAGGAAGAGCGGATATGCACAGCGCCCTTCTCAATGTTCTTGCGTTCACGGCGTCTTCTGACGACCTTCTTCTTGGGATTAGCCATACGATACTCTCCCTCCCTTACTTTTTCTTATTGGCCACGGTGCGCTTGGGCCCCTTCCGGGTGCGCGCATTGGTCTTGGAGCGCTGGCCCCGCACAGGCAGGCCTTTACGGTGGCGGATGCCACGATAGCAGCCGATCTCGGTGAGGCGCTTGATGTCCATTGCCACGTTGCGGCGCAGGTCGCCTTCTACCAGATAGTCGCGGCTGATGACTTCACGCAGGGCAGCTTCGTCCTGCTCGGTGAGGTCTTTGACACGGGTGTCGGGGTTAATCCCCGTTGCCTCCAGGATCTTGGTGGCGCTGGTGCGTCCGATCCCAAAGATATAAGTCAGGGCGATCTCAACCCTCTTGTTCTTCGGCAGGTCAATGCCGGCAATTCTTGCCATATTCCTTCAGCGCCTCCTTTTAACCTTGTCTCTGTTTATGCTTGGGGTTCTCGCAAATGACCATGACTTTGCCCTTGCGCTTGATGACCTTGCATTTTTCGCACATGGGCTTGACGGACGGTCTTACTTTCATAACTTTCTACCTCCTGTAAGCCTGTTGCTCACGGCAGAGAGGGCCCTTCCCTCTCCGTCTTACTTGGTGGATTTACTGCGCCAGGTGATCCTCCCCCGTGTCAGATCATACGGGGAGATCTGGACGGTAACCTTGTCACCCGGCAGAATACGGATGAAATTCATCCTGAGCTTTCCGGAAATATGAGCTAGAATGATGTGATCGTTTCCGATATCGACCCGGAACGTGGTGTTGGGCAGCGCCTCAACCACAGTCCCTTCCAGCTCGATCATGTCGCTTTTTGCCAAGCGTCATACCTCCTTGGTCTCACTGAACCTTTTCCGAAAGACGGCCAGCGCCTTTCGGACCTCACTGTCCAGCACCGGCGCGCCTTCCTTCAGGCGGCCGGTAACCGGGTGCGTCCAGACCCCCGCGGAAGCCACGTGCTTGCGCCGCTTGCGCTTGGGAGTCTCAAACCTTCTGCTTTTTCCGTCCACCAGCCAGAGAAAGTCCCCCTCCTCCCGGAGTACCAGGAAGAATTGGTCCTTGTCGTGGCCGGCGGCGGAGCGTACTACATCGCCTTGACGAACTATCATACGCGCAGGTCCCCCACCTGGGTGAGGATCTCAGGCTCACCCTTTGTGATGAGGATGGAATTTTCATAATGGGCGGACAGGCTGCCGTCGGCTGTCCTTACGGTCCAGCCGTCCCGCATCACCTTGACCCGCGCCCCCCCTTGGTTCACCATGGGTTCCACCGCCAGGGTCATCCCGGGAGCAAGCCGGGGGCCGTGGCCGGGTTTCCCAAAGTTGGGGACCTCCGGGGGTTCGTGGAGCTGTGCGCCTACGCCGTGGCCCACATAGTCCCGCACCACTGAGAATCCGTGGTCCTCCACGTAATCCTGCACGGCGTGGGAGATATCGGACACACGGTAACCGAAGCGGGCAAATTTGATCCCCGCCCAGAAGGACTGCTCGGTGACGGCAATCAGCCGTTCCGCCTCGTCGCTGACCTTCCCGCAGGCGAAGGTGCCTGCGCAGTCACCGTGAAAGCCGCCGATATAGGCGCCTACGTCCACGCTGACGATGTCCCCCTCCCGGAGCACCTGCTTTCCAGGGATCCCGTGGATGACCTCGTCGTTCACCGAAATACAGGCCGCCCCAGGAAAGGGCCGGGTCCCCGGTGGTCCCGGGAAGTGCAAGAACGATGGCCTTGCCCCTTGGCTTACGATGAACTTGCGTACTGCATTGTCTATTTCAAGAGTGGTCACGCCAGGGCGTACCATTTTGCCCGCAAGTGCGCGGGCCGCCGCGGTAATTTGCCCTGCACGGCGCATCCCCTCGATATCTCTGGCAGACTTCAATGATATCATCGGTTAAAGCCCCAGAGCATCCAGAATCGCAGTGGTGGTTGCAGCCACAGTGGGTTGATTGTCTACGTTTTTCAGCAGCTTCCTCTCCCCGTAGAAATCCTTCAGGGGAGCGGTCTCCTTGTGGTAGACCGCCAGGCGGTCTCGGACCACTTCGGGCTTGTCGTCGGCTCTGGCCTCCAGCTTCCCTCCGCAGTTGTCGCACACGCCCTCGGTCTTGGGGGGCATGTTCTTCACGTGGAAGGGTGCGCCGCAGGCGGTGCAGACCCGGCGGCCAGCCATGCGGTCCACGATCTCCTGGTCGGTGATCTCAATGGAGACCACCGCGTCAAAAACAATGCCCGCCTTTTCCAAGGCCTCGGCCTGGGGAATGGTACGGGGGACGCCGTCCAGGATATATCCCTTCTGGCAGTCCGCCTCCGCCAGGCGCTCGGAGATCACACCGATGATCACCTCATCGGGGACCAGCTTTCCGGCGTCCATATATTCTTTGGCCTTCAGGCCCACCGGGGTGCCGTTTTTCACGGCAGCCCGGAGGATATTGCCTGTGGAGATGGTGGGGATGGCAAGCCGCTTGCTGAGGATATCAGCCTGGGTGCCTTTCCCGGCCCCTGGAGGGCCTAAAAGAATCAGTTTCATCTTGAACTACTCCTCTCCTTACTCCAGGAAGCCCTTGTAATGGCGCATCAGCATCTGTGCCTCTAGCATCTTCGTAGTTTCCAGGGCAACGCCTACCACGATGATGACGGAGGTGCCGCCGATGGACATGTTGACGATGCCGGTGATATTCTCTGTGATGATGGGCAGCAGGGCCACGATACCCAGATAGACGGCACCGAAGAAGGTCAGACGGGAGAGGACCTTACCCAGGAACTCAGCCGTGGGACGGCCAGGCCGGAAGCCGGGGACAAAGCCGCCGTTTTTCTTCAGGTTGTTGGCCACTTCGATGGGGTTGAACTGGATGGTGGCGTAGAAATAGCTGAACAGGAAGATCAGCAGGAAATAGATGATGGCATACAGGAGACTGGTGGAGTTAAACACCGTCAGGAAGGTGTGCCAGGCCGACCCCTCTGTCTGGGAGGAGGGCACAAACATGCCGATGGTCGCAGGGATCATGGCAATGGACTGGGCGAAGATGATGGGCAGCACGCCGCTGAGGTTGACCTTGATGGGGATGTGGGTGGACTGGCCACCGTACATCTTCCGGCCCACCACCCGCTTGGCGTACTGGACGGGGATCTTGCGCTCAGAGTTACTAATAAAGACGATGAAGACCACCAGCAGCAGCATACCCACCACCAGCAGGGCAGCGATGCCCGGGTTCATGGTGTGGAACGCAGCGATCTGATCCGCAGTCCAATTGGTCTGGTCGGGATTGGCCGCCCAGTTGCGGATGCCGGTGTAGATGGTCTGGATCATGGCCGGGATGCGGGAGACGATACCGGTAAACAGGATGATGGAGATACCGTTGCCCACACCGAACTCGGTGATCTGCTCACCCAACCACATAAGGAACACAGCGCCGGCGGTGAAGGACACCACGATTACGATGCCGGGCCACACGCCGGTGTTGCTCAGCAGGCCATAGCTGCGGATCAGGGTGTAGTAACCATAGCCCTGAAGCAGGCCGATGCCCAGCGTGGTATAGCGGGTGATGGATTGGATCTTCTTCTTGCCCTCTTCGCCGCCGTCTTTGGCCAGGCGTTCCAGGGCCGGGATGGCGATGGTCAGCAGCTGGATGATGATGGAGGCGTTGATATAGGGCTGGATGGACAGGGCGAACACCGTAGCCCGGGACAGGGCCGAACCGGACATGGTGTTGAGCAGTCCAAAGATGGTCCCGGAGTTTGCGGAGATATACTGCTGAAGATATTCCGTGTTGATATAGGGCACCGGGACCGCGGAACCCAAGCGGAAAATCAGCAGGGCGAAGAGGACGAACAGGAGCTTGTTGCGCAGCTCCGGCAGCTTCCAGGCATTGCGAATGGTCTTAATCATTAGACCACCTCAGCCTTCCCACCTGCCTCTTCTATTTTTGCCTTGGCAGACGCCGAAAAGGCGTTTGCGCGAACGGTCAGTTTCTTGGTCAGGTTGCCGTTGCCCAGGATCTTCACGCCGTACTGGCACTTGGAGAGGATGCCCTTCTCCAACAGCGCCTCGGCGGTGACCTCAGCCCCATCCTCAAACTTATCCAGGCTGGAGACGTTGACGGCTTCCAGCGGCTTTGCGAAGATGTTGTTGAAACCACGCTTGGGGATACGGCGGGCCAGCGGCATCTGGCCACCCTCAAAGCCCACGCGGACACCGCCGCCAGAGCGGGCCCACTGGCCCTTCTGTCCCCGGCCGGCCGTCTTGCCGTTGCCGGAACCGTTGCCGCGGCCCTTGCGGTAGGACTTGGCGTTGGAGCCGGGGACGGGAGAAAGTTCATGCAGTTTCATGTCGTGCCCCTCCTTACTGTTCCTCGGTGACCTGGATCAGGTAACCAATGTGGGCGATCTTGCCCCTGGTGGCAGCATTGTCGGGCTGCACGGTGGTGTCGCCGATCTTGCGCAGGCCCAGGGCCTGGGCGGTGGCCTTATGCTTTGCGATACGGCCATTGAGGCTCTTGACGAGCTTAATGTTCAAATTAGCCATGGTTTAAGCCCTCCTCAGCCCACGATCTCTTCCACGCTCTTGCCGCGGATCTTGGCCACTGCCTCAGGGCCACGCAGGGACTTGAGCCCCTCCATGGTGGCAGAGACCACGTTCTGCGGGTTGTTGGAGCGCAGGCACTTGGTACGGATATCCTTGATCCCGGCAGCCTCCAGCACGGCACGCACCGGGCCACCGGCGATAACGCCAGTACCGGGCGCGGCGGGCTTCATCAGCACACGGCCGGCGCCGAACTCACCGATCACCTCGTGGGGGATGGTGGTACCGGAGAGGGTGATGTTGAACATGTTCTTCTTGGCAGCTTCCAGGCCCTTGCGGATGGCTTCGGGAACTTCCGCAGCCTTGCCCAGGCCGAAGCCCACCTTGCCCTTTTCGTCGCCGACGACCACCAGAGCGGAGAACTTCATCACACGGCCGCCCTTGACGGTCTTGGAGACACGGTTCAGGGAAACGACTTTCTCAATATATTCGCTGGGTTCTCTTTCAAATCTAGGCATTTTCGTTTCCTCCTCCCATTAAAATTCCAGGCCGGCCTTGCGGGCACCTTCGGCCAGGGCCTTGATCCGGCCGTGGTACAGGTAGCCGCCGCGGTCAAAGACCACAGTGTCGATGCCCTTGTCCTTGGCCCGCTGGCCAATGGCCTCGCCGACCTTGGCAGCAGCCTCGCAGTTGTTGCCCTTGCCTTCAAATCCCTTTTCCAGGGAGGAAGCGGAGACCAGGGTGCAGCCCTTGCTGTCGTCGATGACCTGGGCATAGATGTTGGTCCCGCTGCGGAATACGTTCAGACGGGGTCTCTCGGATGTGCCGGAGACTTTCCCGCGAACGCGCTTATGACGCTTTAGACGCTGAGCGTTGGTATCGGGTCTCTTAATCATTTAGGCACACCTCTTTCTTACTTCTTCACGCCGGTCTTGCCTTCCTTGCGGCGGATGACCTCGTCGGTATACTTGATCCCCTTGCCCTTGTAGGGTTCCGGGGGTCTCTTGCCTCGGACCTCAGCGGCGAACTGGCCGACCTTCTGCTTGTCGATGCCGCTGATGATGATCTTGTTGGGAGTGGGCGCTTCGATGGTGATGCCCTCGGTCTCCTCCACCACCACGGGGTGGGAGTAGCCGATGTTCATGGTCAGCTTCTTGCCTTCCTTGGCCACACGGTAGCCAACACCGTTCACGTCCAGTTCCTTCTTATAACCCTCGGTGACGCCCACCACCATGTTGTTGAGCAGGGTGCGGGTGAGGCCGTGGAGGGCACGGTTTTCTTTTTCATCGTTGGGGCGGCTGACGTTGATCACGCCGTCCTCCTTGCTGAGGGTAATCTTGTCACTGAGCTTCTGGGTCAGGCTGCCCTTGGGGCCCTTTACCGTGACCAGGTTCCCCTCGCCCAAAGTCACTTCCACACCGGCGGGGAGAGAGATGGGCATTTTACCGATTCTAGACATAGTAAAATCTCCTCCTTACCAGACGAATGCCAGGACCTCGCCGCCAACGTGGGCCGCACGTGCAGCCTTGTCGGTCATGACGCCCTTGGACGTGGAAACGATTGCAACACCCAGGCCGCGCAGCACGCGGGGGAGCTCGTCAGCGCCGGCATACACGCGCAGGCCGGGCTTGGAGACCCGGCGCAGGCCGGAGATGACCTTCTCCTTGCCGGGGTTGTTGTACTTGAGAGTGATGTGGATGACGCCCTGGGCGCCGTCCTCCGCCAACTGGAAGGCCTTGATATAGCCTTCGTCCAGCAGGATCTGGGCAATGGCCTTCTTCATGTTGGAAGCAGGGACGTCCACAGTGTCGTGCTTGGCGTTGTTCGCGTTGCGGATACGGGTGAGCATATCCGCAATGGGATCCGTAATGTGCATAGGTATTTACCTCCTATTAAATTACAGGCAGGGCCTGTATCGGCGGCAAGGTATCGGGCCAGAGACCGACCTATTGCCGTCGGCTGGGGAATTCTATGGGAATGTCGGTCGAACGAGTTGCTTCATCCGACCGGCAGTACCATACGATTACCAGGAAGCCTTCCGCACGCCGGGGATCTGGCCCTTGTGAGCCAGCTCACGGAAGCAGATACGGCAGATGCCGTAGTCACGCAGATATGCGTGGGGGCGGCCGCAGATCTTGCACCGGTTGTAACGGCGGGTGGAAAACTTAGGCTCAGCTTGCTGCTTGAGCTTCATGGATAATTTCGCCATTGATCGTTCTCCTCCTAATTATCTGGTGGCAAAGGGAGCGCCGATCAGGCTCAGCAGCTCTCTCGCCTCTTCGTCAGTCTTGGCAGTGGTGCAGATCACGATGTCCATGCCCCGGATCTTGTCGATCTTGTCATACTCGATCTCGGGGAAGATCAGCTGCTCCCGCACACCCAGGGCATAGTTGCCGCGGCCGTCAAAGGAGTTGGCGCTGATGCCCCGGAAGTCACGGACACGGGGCAGGGCCACGTTGAACAGGCGGTCCAGGAACTCCCACATCTTGTCCTGACGCAGGGTGACCTTGGCGCCGATGGGCATCCCCTCACGGACCTTGAAGTTGGCCACGGACTTTTTGGCCTTGGTCACGATGGCCTTCTGGCCGGTGATCACGCCCAGGTCCCGGACCACAGCGTCCAGCATCTTGGCGTTTTCACGGGCCTCACCACAGCCCACGTTCACGACGATCTTGTCGATACGGGGGATCTGCATGGTGCTCTTGTAGTTGAACTTCTGCATGAGGGCAGGAGCAACCTCTTCTCTGTACTTTGCTTTCAAATTCGGCATTTCAGGCATGATTGACTCCTCCTCTCTTAGATTTCAGCGCCGCAGCGCTTGCAGACACGGACTTTCTTGCCGTCGGTGATCTTGCTGGCGGCCCGGGTGGGTTTGTCGCACTTGGGGCAGACGCGCATCACCTTGCAGGCATACAGGGGGGCTTCCTTCTGGATGATGCCGCCCTCGTCGCCCTGCTTGCGGGGCTTGGTGTGGCGGGAGACCAGGTTGATCTTTTCCACGACCACCTTGCCCTCCTTGGGCAGCACGGAGATAACCTTACCCCGCTGGCCCTTGTCCTTGCCGGTGATCACGACGACGGTGTCGTCCTTCTTGATGCTCATTTTGTTTCTCATATCTTTGTACCCTCCCTTACAGAACTTCGGGAGCCAGGGACAGGATCTTCATGTAATCCTTATCGCGCAGCTCGCGGGCGACTGGGCCAAAGATACGGGTGCCTCTGGGGTTCTTATCGTCCTTGATGAGCACGGCGGCGTTGTCGTCGAAACGGACATAGCTGCCGTCGGCGCGGCGCACACCCTTCGCGGTGCGCACCACAACGGCGCGGACCACTTCGCCCTTCTTCACGCCGCCGCCGGGGGCGGCCTTGCGCACGGAAGCGACGATCACGTCACCGATGTTGGCATACTTGCGGGAAGAACCGCCCAGTACCCGGATGGTCTTGATCTCCTTGGCGCCGGTATTGTCCGCCACCTTCAGATAGGATTCCTGCTGGATCATGTTACGGCACCTCCTTACTTCGCCTTCTCGATGATCTCAACAACGCGCCATCTCTTGTCCTTGGACAGGGGGCGGGTCTCCATGACGCGGACACGGTCGCCAACGCCACAAGTGTTGTTTTCATCATGAGCTTTGAGTTTATACGTTCTCTTGACGATTTTCTTATACAAGGGGTGGGCCACACGGTCGGCAATGGCCACCACAACAGTCTTATCCATCTTATCCGAAACCACCAGGCCGACTCTGGTCTTACGGGAAGAGGTTCTGGTTTCACTCATGTTTCAGTTCCTCCTTATTGGCCGGCGAGCTGCTGCTCACGGATAACAGTCTTGACTCTGGCAATGTCGCGCTTCACTTCGGTGATGCGGACAGGGTTTTCCAACTGATTGGTGGCATGCTGGAGACGGAGCTGGAACAGGTCCTTCTTGAGCTCCAGCAGCTTCTTTTCCAGATCAGCGGAAGACAGCTTACGGACTTCATTTGCCTTCATCATGCTTCACCACCATTCTCGTCTGCCGGGGCAGTGTCTGCCTTTGTCACGATCTTGCACTTGATGGGCAGCTTGTGGCTGGCCAAACGCAGTGCTTCACGGGCCACCTCTTCGGAGACGCCGGCGATCTCGAACATGATCCGGCCGGGCTTGACCACGGCCACCCAGTACTCCGGGGAGCC
>CAJUCB010000014.1:0-26311 GCA_910584805.1 uncultured Oscillospiraceae bacterium | reverse complement strand
GCTGGTCACAGGCTTGTCAGGGAAGATCTTGATCCAGACCTTACCGCCACGCTTGGTATAACGGGTCATGGCGATACGGGCGGCCTCGATCTGATTGCTGGTGATCCAGGCAGGCTCGGTGGCCTGGAGACCAAAATCACCGTAAGTCACGGTGTTGCCGCGGGTGGCCTTGCCCTTCAGGCGGCCACGGTGGACGCGGCGGTATTTTACTCTCTTCGGCAGCAGCATCAGGCGTTGCCTCCTTCCTTCGGCGCCGGAGCGCCAGCAGCAGGCCGGGGACCACGGTTATTGTAGCCGCCCTGAGGACGGTTGCCGCCATGGCCGCCGGGCTTCCGGTCACGATTGTAGCCTCCTCTGCCGTCGCGGCGGCGAGGACGGTCGGGGCGCTCCTTGAAGTTCTTGGTGTCCAAGGTGCGGGGGGTGGTGCGCAGGGTCTGGCTGAGGACTTCGCCCTTATAGATCCAGACCTTGATGCCGATGCGGCCGTAGGTGGTGGCAGCTTCAGCGAAACCATAGTCGATGTCAGCGCGGATGGTCTGCAGGGGGATGGTGCCATCGTGGTAGCACTCGCTGCGGGCGATTTCGGCGCCGCCCAGACGGCCGGAGCACATCACCTTGATGCCACGGGCGCCCATACGCATGGCGCGGCCCATGCAGTTCTTCATGGCCCGGCGGAAGGAGATACGCTTCTCCAACTGCTGGGCGATATTCTCCGCCACCAGCTGTGCGTCGGTGTCGGGGGTCTTAACCTCCACGATGTTCAGGGCCACGCTCTTGCCCAGCTTCTTTTCCAGCTGGAGGCGCAGGCGCTCGATGTCAGCGCCGCCCTTGCCGATGACCACGCCGGGGCGGGCGCAGTGGAGGTAGATCTTGATCTTGCCGTTTTCACCGGCATTGTCGCGCTCGATCTCAATCTTGGGCACACCGGCGGAGTACAGGGTCTTTTTCAGGTACTTACGCAGGTTGTAGTCCTCAACGATCAGATCGCCGACTTTCTCGTCCCGGGCATACCAGCGGGAATCCCAGTCCTTGATAACGCCCACGCGCAGGCCGTGGGGATTTACTTTCTGTCCCATATTCTGCCTCCTCCCTTTATGCCTTCTCAGCCACGGTCATCGTGACGTGAGAGGTTCTCTTGTTGATGCGGTAGGCACGCCCCTGTGCCCTGGGCATGATGCGCTTGATGATGGGGCCGGGGGTGGCAAAGACCTCGGAGACATACAGGCTTTCGGGGTCCATGTTGTGGTTGTTTTCCGCGTTGGCTGTGGCGCTCTTGAGCAGCTTGAGCAGGGGCTCGGAGGCTGCCTTGGGGGTCGTCATCAGGATCGCGGTGGCCTGGGCCACGCTCTTGCCGCGGATCAGGTCGGCAACGATCTTCACCTTACGGGGAGAGATGCGCAGATATTTCACATGGGCTTTTGCTTCCATTTCTTCTCTCCTCCTTACTTACCGGTCTTGCTGCCGGCGTGGCCGCGGAAGGTGCGGGTGGGGGCGAACTCACCCAGCTTGTGGCCGACCATATCCTCGGTGATATAGACGGGCACGTGCTTGCGGCCATCGTGGACAGCGATGGTGTGGCCGACGAACGCGGGGAAGATGGTGGAGGCTCTGCTCCAGGTCTTGAGCACCTTCTTGTCGCCGGAATCGTTCATATCTTTTACCCGCTTCAGAAGTTCGGGAGCGCAAAACGGGCCTTTCTTGATGCTTCTGCTCATAGTCTACCTGTCTCCTCCTTACTTCGAGTTGCGGCGCTTGACAATAAACTTGTCATTGGGGTTCTTCTTCTTTCTGGTCTTGTAACCCATGGCCGGCTTACCCCAGGGGGTAACAGGGCCAGGACGGCCCACAGGGGATTTGCCTTCGCCGCCGCCGTGGGGATGGTCGTTGGGGTTCATGACGGAGCCACGGACGGTGGGCCGCCAGCCCATGTGACGCTTCCGCCCGGCTTTGCCGATGGAAATGTTCTCATGGTCGATGTTGCCCACCTGGCCGATGGAAGCCTTGCACTCCAGGCGCACGATGCGCACCTCGCCGGAGGGCATACGGATCTGGGCCTGGCCGTTCTCCTTGGCCATGAGCTGGGCAGAGGTGCCGGCGGAGCGGACCAGCTGGCCGCCCTTGCCGGGGTGCAGCTCGATGTTATGGATCACGGTACCGGTGGGGATGTTGGCCAGGGGCAGGCAGTTGCCGGGCTTGATGTCGGCGGTGGTGGAAGAGACCACCTGGTCGCCGGCCTTCAGGCCTACGGGGGCCAGGATATACCGCTTCTCGCCGTCCTCATACTGGACCAGGGCGATGTTTGCGGAGCGGTTGGGGTCATACTCCAAGCGCAGGACGTTGGCAGTCATATCCATTTTGTCCCGCTTGAAGTCGATGATGCGGTACTTGCGCTTGTTGCCGCCGCCGCGGTGGCGGACGGTGATGCGGCCGTAGCTGTTGCGTCCTGCGTTCTTCTTGAGAGTCTCGGTCAGGCTGCGCTCCGGCTTGGCCTTTTTGTCGATCCCATCAAACGCGGAGACCGTCATGTGACGGCGGGAAGGCGTTGTGGGCTTATAGCTCTTGATAGCCATTGTGCATTAACCTCCTTATGCCATTCCTTCGAAGAACTCGATGGACTTGGAGTCGTCGGACAAGGTGACGACAGCCTTCTTCCAGCTGCTCTGGCGGCCGGCGGGATAACGGCCGGTGCGCTTGAGCTTACCGGTGACGTGCAGGGTGTTGACCTTGACGACTTTCACACCGAAGACCTCTTCTACGGCCTTGGCGATTTCAATCTTGGTGGCGCCCCGGTCGACCTCGAACACGTACTTCTTGTTCTCGGATTCGGCCATGGACTGCTCGGTGATCACAGGACGTCTGATGATGTCGTAAGCTGTTTTCATGCGAACACCTCCTCGATGATGGCCAGGGCCTTCTTGTCCACCACCAGCTTCTCGGCGTTGACGATGTCATAGACGCTGAGGATGGTGGCGGTGGTAGTGGAGACGCCGGGGATGTTCCGGGCGGACTTGTATACATTCTCGTTGACCTCGGGGGTGACGAAAATGGTCTTGCCGGCGTTCACGGCCTCCAAGAAGCCCTTGATGCTCTTGGTCTTGATGGCGTCCAGCTTCAGGTCGTCCACCACCAGCAGGTCGCCGTTGGCGGCCTTGTCGGAGAGGACGGACTTCAGGGCCAGGCGCTTGAGCTTGCGGTTGAGGCGGTAGCTGTAGTCCCGGGGCTTGGGGGCAAACACGATGCCGCCGTGGGTCCACTGGGGGGCGCGGGTGCTGCCCTGGCGGGCGCGGCCGGTGCCCTTCTGTCTCCAAGGCTTCTTGCCGCCGCCGGAGACTTCAGCGCGGGTCAGGGCGCTCTGGGTGCCCTGGCGGCAGTTTGCCAGGTGGTTGACCACCACGGCATGGACAGCACTCTCATTGGGCTCTACGCCGAAAACGCCCTCGGAGAGTTCCACCTCACCGACCTGCTGGCCGGCCATATTATAAACAGTTGCTTTAGGCATTTCTCAAACTCTCCTTTCCTTAGCGGTTTCTTGCAGATGCCTTCTGGGGATTGGCACGTGCGGAAGCCTTCTGCGGGTTCACGCTGACGCCAGCCTCGCCCTTCTTGACCTGCAGGGTCTTGGTGGTGGACTTCAGGTAGACGATGCCGCCCTTGGGGCCGGGCACCGCGCCGCAGACCGCGATGAGGTTGAACTCAGGGTCCACGCTGACAACGTCCAGGTTCTGCACCGTGACCTGCTCGGCGCCCATGTGGCCGGCGCCGATCTTGCCCTTGAAGATGCGGGAGGGGTCGGTACCCGAACCCATGGAACCGGCGTGGCGGTGGACAGGACCGGTACCATGGCTTTCCTTCAGGCGGGCGGCGTTCCAGCGCTTAATAACGCCCTGGTAGCCCTTACCTTTGCTGATGCCGGTCACGTCGATGTGATCGCCTTTTTCAAAGGTGTCCGCCTTGACCTCGTCGCCCACGTTCATGTCGGCGGCGGCGTTGAGCTTGAATTCTTTCAGAACCTTCTTCAGGGGAACGCCTGCCTTTTGCAGGTGGCCCTGTTCGGGTTTGGTGAGCTTCCGTTCGGCGATGTCCTGGAAGCCCAGCTGTACGGCGTTGTAGCCGTCCTTCTCCTCGGTCTTTTTCTGGGTCACGACGCAGGGGCCTGCCTCGATGACCGTGACCGGGATGACCTTACCGGCTTCATCAAAGATCTGAGACATGCCGATCTTTCTGCCGATGATGGCCTTTTCCATAGTTGGTTCTCCTCCTTAAGAAAGGTTATTGGTTGGCAAACTTGACCATTGGGCTGTCATTGGTTTGTCAACATGACCCGCCTGTCTCAAAGCAGCGACAGGCAGTGGGTACACGAAAATGAATCGCTGGCGAAACAGTTACAGCTTGATCTCGATCTCGACACCGGCGGGCAGGTCCAGGCTCATCAGCGACTCCATGGTCTTGGGGCTGGGATTGTTGATGTCGATCAGGCGCTTGTGGGTGCGGCGCTCGAACTGCTCCCGGCTATCCTTATACTTATGGACGGCGCGAAGGATGGTAACGATCTCCTTCTTGGTGGGCAGGGGGATGGGACCGGAGACGGTGGCGCCGGTGCGTTTGGCGGTCTCGACGATCTTCTCTGCGCTCTGGTCGATGAGCTGATGGTCATAGGCTTTCAGCCGGATGCGGATCATTTCATTCTGTGCCATGTTGTTGTTTCCTCCTAGAATCATACGAAGTGTCAATGTCTTTGCCACGCTTCGTACGGTGAGAGATTCCTACCACTTATCCGTGCGTATCACTCCGCAAGCATGAAGAAAACCGGCAGACTTCGCCGGCCTCCCTCTGTTGTGGCGATATATGCCCTTCAACAGAATCTCCCAGCCGCCCGATCAACGGACATACTCCGCGGAAGTTACCTCCTCTCGGAGCAATCTCCCGCATCATCGCAGACTGCGCCCCAAACAGGCGCTTGTTTATAGTACTACAAATGGGACAGAGTGTCAATCATTTTGCCGAAAAACGTCCCGCTCAAAACCCACAAAAAAGGCCGCACTTGGCGGCCTTTTTTGCACACTCCATAAAAAGGGGCTGTCTAGTCCAGTAGAATGGCGTCGCCGCCCAGGCTGACCCGGTTTTCCGGGGCAGCTTCCTGGGCCAGCGTTTGGAGCTCCAACAGCCGGGGGTCCCTCCCCGTCCGGCTCTCCACCTCTTCCAACGGGTAGGCATCCCCGAGCATCTCGTACTTGCTCTCCCCCAGGTTGTGGTAGGGCAGCAGGTTCAGCTCCGGGGCGCCCTCTAGGCTGGCGGCAAACCGGGCGGTGGCGGCCACGTTCTCCGGGCTGTCGGTGTACCCCGGCACCAGGGGCAGGCGGAGGATTACCCGTCCCCCCCGGCGGGGCAGCGCCCGGCACAGCCGCCGGATGTTCTCCAAAATCAGCCCGTTGCCCACCCCGGTGAGGGCCTTGTGGCGGGCGTCGTCCATGTGCTTCACATCCACGAACACCGTGTGGCAGTACTGGGCCACCGCCCAGAGCTGCTCCCAGGGGGCAAAGGCGGAGGTCTCCAAGCAGGTGTTGATGTAGTTGCTCCGGCACAGCCGTAGGGTTTCCGCCGCCACCTCATATTGCAGCAAGGCCTCCCCCCCGGAGAGGGTCACACCCCCGCCGCCCTTCCGGTAAAAGGCGGCATCCTTCCGGGCCTCCTCATAGAGCTGCCAGGCGGTGTACTCTCTGCCGGAGATCATCCGAGCCCCGGCAGTGCAGCCCTCTATGCAGGCCCCGCAGAGGGTACAGGCGGAAAAGTCCACCTGTACCTTCTCCCCTACCTGGTTCACCCCCTGGGCACAGGCCGCCTCACAGGCGCCGCAGCCAGTACACTTGGCGAACTTCACCACCAACTGCCGCTTAGACGACAGCCCAAAGGGGTTGCTGCACCACAGGCAGTGCAGGGGGCAGCCCTTGAAGAAGATAATGGTGCGGATGCCAGGGCCGTCGGTGTTCCGGAATCGTCCGATGTCGAACACCCGGGCCGTTTTTCCCTCCATACCCAAGGGCGTTAGAAGCTGTGTTCCGTGCGGTTGATGATGTCGTCCTGGACCCGCTCGGCAATGTCTGTCCAGTAGACGCTATAGCCTGCCACCCGGACCATCAGGGTGGGGTAGTTCTCCGGGTGGGCTTTGGCGTCAATGAGGGTCTCCTTATTGATGGTGTTGAACTGGACATGGTAGACCCCATAGTCGTTGAGCATGGTGCGCACCAGGTTGGTAAAGTTACGCATCCCGGCTTCCTTATACACCGGCTCCACATAAGTGGCCTCTGGACAGTTCAGGGGTATATCACGGATGGTTGCTGTCATAGTCCTTCGCTCCTTTCAAGATGACATAGATAAACGCTTTCCTCCACCTTTCTCAAAAGGATGGCGGAGAGACAGAGGCACCGCCGTCAGGCTTGGGCGGACGCTCCTATCCTTACGATTGCGCCAACAGCTCCGACTGGCTGATCCACATATTCAGCAGCGTGCCATTGGTGTACGCCGGGAAGTCCAGCTTCCCATAGCTCCGGGCCGCCGCCGTAGGCCCGTTGGTGTCCGCCTGCTGGGTGGCAGACATGGTGTCCGAGATGGGTTGCCCTGCCAGGCGGCCGTTGGGGGTGGCCCCGGTCATGGCCCCATAGCCCACGTTGGACTGGACCATCTGAATGGCCGCGTCGCAGTAGTGCCCCCGGTACATCTTCAAAACCATGGTGCAGTCGGCGAACCACTTCCACAAATCGGCGGCGATGTCGTCGGCAAAGTCGTCGTCGTTGCCATACTTGGGGGCGGCAAGGAGCTTCGCCCGGAGGGCATCATAGCCCACAAAGTTCTTCATGCAGGCCTCCGCCACCTCCGCCAGGGTGGCGGCGTGGTCCTCAAAGACCACCTTCTTGATGGCGGCCACAGAGTCCACCAGGGTGCCGAAGCCCACCATCTGCATGGTGGGGCCGATGTTCACTTTAGCCCCGCCGGCGGTGGCATCCACGGCCCGTTCCAGGGCCCCGTCCAGGAGGATGGTAAAGGTAGGCAGGTTGAACTGCTCCGCCAGGAGCTTTTCGCAAATCAGCAGGTTGGCGTGGCACTCGTCGATGGCATACTTCACCTGGCCCTTCACCGCCTCGTAAAATGCGTCAAAGCTCTGGAAGGACTCCGGTGCGCCGCTCTCATAGGTGACCACCTCACCGCAGAGGCTGCCGTCCACCCCGGTGGCCTTTTTGCCGTTGGTGACGGCGGCGAACACGCAGCCTGCCACGTTGATGATCCCAGAGTCTGTGTGGCCGTATTGCAGCCCCTCCGCCCCCGGCTCCACACAGCCAATGGGGGAGCCAAACTTCAAAATGTCCTTGCGGGTATAGTTGGAATAGCCGTGGAGCCCCCCGGCCCGGTGCTCCAACATGGAGTATAGGCTCTCGCAGTTGAAGAAGGAGGGGTGGCCCATGCCCTCCGCCGCCAGCTCACAGGCCTCGTAGAGCAGGGCGTCCGGGGTCTTTTGGTGGAGCATAATGGACACGGCGGGAGAGGTGGTCTTCACATAGCGCATGGCCCGCAGGCAGAGGTAGGACAGCTCGTTGGTGGCATCCTTGCCGTTCTCATCCAGGCCCCCCACGTCCAGGTGGGGATAGCGGTAATAGCCGCCAAAGATGTAGGCCATCTGGGTGGACTGGAACCACACGTTGGACGTCACCTTGATGTACAGCTCCTCAATCAGCTCCATGGCCTTCTCCGGGGTGAGGATGCCCTTTTCCATGTCCGCCTTGTAGTAGGGGTACATGTACTGGTCAAAACGGGACCAGGTAATGGAGGGGCCTGCCCCCTCTACGAAGAGGAAGAAGCAGACAGCCCAGGCCGTCTCGCAGGCGTCATAGAAGGAGGTCGCGGGACCCCAGGGGACCCGTTTCATCATCTCCGCCATCTTTTCCAGCTCCTGCTTGCGCTGGGGGTCCTTCTCCGTCTCCGCCCTCCGGGCACAGGATGCGCTGAGCCGCTCCCCCCAGTCCCGGATGGCCTCTAACACCTCAAGGATGCCATGGTAGAAAATGCGCTTGTCGATGGAGGCGGGGTCGTTGGGGTCTAGGGCGGCCAGGAGGGCCTTGGCCTCCTCATAGTATTTCACAAAGCCGTGCTGGATCACCTCTGTCCAGGCGGGGATGAAGTGGGAGCCGTTGGCGCAGAGGTAGTTGGACACATCGGACACCCCGCCAAACTGGGCCCGGTCCCACTCCTCCGGGGTGACATAGTGGCCCCACTGCACTGCCATGGTCTTGTCCTTCCAATAGGGCAGCAGGTCTTCTTCCAGCTCCTTGTAGTCCTCGTCGGTGATCTCGAAGGGGTCGTAGGTCCGGTCCCGGAGGTTGGGCAGGTCCTCGGCCAACCAGTGGGCGTGGAGCTCGATGGCGAAGTTGGCCCCCCGGATGCGCTTGGTGGGCCAACCCACCAGCTGTTCGTAATCATACACGTTGTCGCTGAGGGTACGGTAGACCTCTGCGGAGGCCTTGTAGCGGCGCATGAGGCTTGGCATCCCCTCGGTCTCCCGATAGACCTTGGTGTAGGCCCGGGCCCGGGTGATGTCTACATTGGGGCGGTTGCTGTGGAGCATCCCGTTGAGCTCCTGGATGCGCTTGGTACTGCCGACCTTGGCGACGGTGCCGGCGCGCAGTTCATTGCCTAAGGCTGCGCCTGCGGTGGGTGTTGCCATAGTGAAACGCTCCTTTCAAAATCCTGTGGGCTCTGCCTGAATGGACTTAGTCGATCCAATCCTTGGCCGCCCAGGCCTGGAACTGGTCGTAATCGTGGCCGAAGATGAGGGTGGCGTTGTAGGCCTTCTCCATCTCCTTGATGCGCTTGAGGTTGGTATAGAACTCCTCCGGGGTCTTGTTGATGGTGCCGCCGGGGGGCAGCTCCTTCTCATAGCTCTCCCGGGTGTAGACGGTGTCGCTGGTGGTGATGAGGGTCCCGTTGTGCTTGGTTTTCAGGATGAGGCCAATGACCCCGGGGGTGTGGGCCTCCTGGATGAAGAGCTCCACGCCGTCGGCCAGCTTGGTGTCCTGGTTGATGGTTTTGAACTGGATGCCCTCCACGTCGAAGAGGGAGCGGATGTAGGCCCCGCCGTTGCCGGTCATGACGCTGAAATAGGCCTGTTTCAAATCCGCCTCCGACACCAGCACATTTTTGATGGCCTTCGTCCCCTCAAACTGCTTCAGGCCCCCGGCATGGTCAAAGTGCAGGTGGGAGAGGATGATCTGGTCGATGTCGCTGGGGCTGAGCCCCTTCTGGGCCAGGGCCTGGGTGATGGTGACCAGCTCCGCCACCGGGTAGTCGTGGAGCATCGCGTCGGTATACTCCGTGGCAAAGGCCGGGCTGTTGCCGGTGTCGTAGAGGATGTTCCCCAGGGTGGGGTGCTGAATGAGGATGGCCACCGCCGGGGAACGGACCATTTTTGTCTCGTCGGGGGTCTCCACCAGGCGGAAGAGGGGGAACTCCATCCGCCCCAGGTAGAGGAAGCTGACTTTCATGTCCATGGGTCTCACGCTCCTTATATGTATCAAATGGGTTGCCCGTTACAGCTTACAATAGGCCACCGCCGTCTGGGCGGCCACTTTGGCGTTGTTGAACACCAGTTGGATGTTGGCGTCCAGGCTCTGGCCCCCGGTGATCTCCTTCACCTTCGCCAGGAGGAAGGGGGTGGTCTCCTTGCCGTGGATGCCCTTTTCCGCCGCCTCTGCCACAGCCAGGTCGATGACGGCGTTGATGGCCCCGGCGTCCATGGAATACTCCTCCGGGATGGGGTTGGCCACCAGCACGCCGCTCTTGAGCCCCAGCTCCCGCTGGACCTTCCAGAAGCTGGCCAGTTCTTCCGGGCTGTCCATCTGGTAGTCCACCTTCAGGCCGGAAGTACGGGTGTAGAAGGCGGGGAGCTCTTGGGTGCCATAGCCCAGCACGGGGACCCCGTGGGTCTCCAAATACTCCAAGGTCAGCTCCAAGTCCAGAATGGCCTTGGCCCCGGCGCAGACCACCATCACCCCGGTCTGTGCCAGCTCTTCCAGGTCTGCGGAGATATCCATGGTGGTCTCCGCCCCCCGGTGGACGCCGCCGATGCCCCCGGTGGCGAATATCTCGATGCCTGCCATGTGGGCAATCATCATGGTGGTGGTAACGGTGGTGGCGCCGTCCGCCCCCCGGGCCACCAGGGCGGCCAGGTCCCGGCGGGAGGCCTTGGTCACCGCCTGCCCCTGCTTGCCCAAATATTCAATTTCCTCTTTGGTAAGCCCCGCTTTCAGCCGGCCATTCAAGATGGCGATGGTGGCAGGGACCGCGCCCTGCTCCCGGATGATCTGCTCCACGGCCAAGGCAGTCTCTACGTTCTGGGGGTAGGGCATCCCGTGGGAGATGATGGTGGACTCTAAGGCCACCACCGCCTTCCCTTGGGCCAAAGCCTCAGCCACTTCGGGGTTGATATCAAGATACTGGTTCATCCTTTTTCCTCCTGTTGTGGGAATCTCCGCGCCTCCACCGCCTGGGGCGACAGGGCGGGGTTGATGGTGGCCACCCCCTCCACCGCGATGGTGGAGGCCGCCGCGGCCAGCTGGGCACTCTCCTGCAGGGATGTCCCCCGCAGATAGGCCCAGGCAAGCCCTGCCATGAATGCGTCCCCGCCCCCGGTGGCGTTGCGGACCTGGGCAGGCAAGGCAGGCAGGAAGCAGCGCTGGTCACCCTGGGCGGCATAGGTTCCCTCTGGCCCCAGGGTGATGAACACCCGTTGCAGGCCGGTGTCCAGCAGGGTCTGGGCCGCCCGCTCCAAGCCCTTCCCATCCGCCTCAATGGCCACCCCGGAGAGCAGCTCCGCTTCCAGCCGGTTGGGCTTGATGGTGTGCAGCCGCCCCAGGTTCCCCAGGAGCTTCGCCGCCTTTTGGGTGGAAACCGGGTCGGCAAAGAGGGGAGCGGTGCAGTGCTGGGCCAGGTAATCCAGGGAGGCCTTGGGCAGGTTGGTGTCCACCACCACCAAAGCCGCTGCATTCAGCAAGTCCAGCCGCTGGGCAAAATAGTCCGGGGTGAGCTGGTCATAGAGGGCCATGTCCGACACCGCCAGGGCCATATCCCCCCTGTGGTCATTGAGGAACACATAGGTGGAGGTCCGGCCCCCTGGCACCCCCAGGGCGGCGGTGAGGTCGATGCCCAAGGCCTGGCAGGAGCGCCTCAGCTCCTGGGCGTAGGCGTCCTCCCCCAGGGCGGTGAGCAGGCAGACAGGGGCACCCAGCAGGCGCAAATTGTGGGCGATGTTCCGCCCCACGCCCCCCAGGCTCACCGTCACGGTGCCGGGATTGGAGTCCCGATAGGCCAAGGGCCCCTGGGACTGCCCACCGATGTCTATGTTTGCGCCCCCGGCCACTACGATTGTCCCCGCTGTGCTACCACCCATGGGCTTCTCCTCCCGCTTTTGTTTACAAGCTATATTTTATCATACGTGCTGGCGCTGTCAACACAAAATAGATTGCGTCTCCCCTGCATCCATGGTACAATTTACAAAAAATACACATCCAGGAGGAACCGCAATGATCCGCAAAGCCACCCCCGCCGATGTCCCCGCCATCGGCGAGACCTATACCCAGCTCCTTACCCACGAACAGGCCCATGGGGGCCACTCCAACTGGCAGTTGGGGGTATACCCCACCGAGGCCTTCGCCGCCGAACATGTGGATAAAATGTACGTCTTGGAGGAGGAAGGCCACATCGCCGCCAGTATGCTCCTAAACCAGGAGCAGGCGGCGGAGTATGCCACCATCCCCTGGCAGTACCCTGCGGAGGACAAAGACGTGCTGGTGATCCACACCCTCTGCATCCCCCCAGCCTTGGCTGGGCGGGGATATGGGCGGAAGATGGTCGCCTTCGCCAAGGAGGAAGCCCGGGCCCAGGGCTGCCAGGTGATGCGCATTGACACCTACGCCTACAATGAACCCGCCAAAGCCCTGTATCAAAAGCAGGGCTTCCGCATCGCCGGCTACGCCGACTGCCTCCACCACGGCCTGATCCAGGAAAAGCTGGTCTATTTGGAATGTAGCCTAGCGGAGGAATCATTCTAATAACATAACAAAAAAGAGGCCGTTGCAGCATGATCCTGCAACGGCCTCTTCCCTATGGTTTACTCCTGCTCCAAATAGTGCAGCGGGTCAATAGACACGCCGTACTCCACCAGCTCAAAGTGCAGGTGGCTGGGGCTTGCGCTCTCGGAGATGGCAGAGGTGCCCACGGTCCCCAAGAGGTCCCCGGCCTCCACCTGGTCCCCGGCCTTGACGTTCACCGACTCCGCCAGGTTGGAATAGACGCTCTCCATCCCCCGGCCGTGGTCTACCCGCACGGTGACGCCCATCATGTCGTCGGTGGTCACTTCCGTCACCTGGCCCCCGGCGCAGGCGTTCACAGGTGCCCCCAGCTCAGCGCCGATGTCCAGGCCGCTGTGGGTCCGCCAATCCCCCATGGTGGCGTCATAGGCGAACACCTCCAGGCTGAAGTCCCGCTCCACGTTGCCGTCCACCGGCCAGACGAAGGACGAGGGCTTGGCCTCCGGCTCCTCCGCCGGGGTCCCCTGGGGTTTCTGGGGAGTCGCGGCGGGTGTGGTGTCCTTCTCCGCCGGTTTGGGGTCCGGCTTCACCTGTGCGGTGTCCTGGTCCTTTTCCGCCGGTGCGGGGTCAGGGGGTGTCTGGGTGGACGCCTTGTCCTCCAAATCCGCCTGGCCGCTGACGGAGGAAATGACCTCCTGGCCGAAGCCCCCGGACTGCTGAAACAGTCCGCTGAAAAGATAATAGCCCGAAATTCCAATTGCGGCGACGCAGAGGAACAGGACTATGTAGAAGCCCTTCCCCTCCATAAAGTCGCCCAGCTTGTGCCGGTTTGGTTTTTGTTTCATAGGAAACCTCCATACGCTGATAGTCTGGTTTTGAAGCTCCCTGGGTGGAAGCTTGTC
Source organism: uncultured Oscillospiraceae bacterium (assembly GCA_910584805.1). Lineage (GTDB taxonomy): Bacteria > Bacillota > Clostridia > Oscillospirales > Oscillospiraceae > Evtepia. Next base: position 13,335 of record CAJUCB010000014.1, on the reverse strand, counting down.
TCCAAAGCCTATTCTTGACCGCGGGATGGTTTCTTATGCACACAATGTGAAATTTTCTCGCCCTTTTTCCGCTGCTAAACGCCAGTTAAATCAAATGCGGGGATGTACCCCGCCTGGGCGGCGCCCTCCTCCTGGACAAAGCCCTCCAACCCCAGGTTTTCCATATACGCCTGGGCCGCCCGGCATTCACTGCGCCGCAGGGGACGGTCCAGGGGCGGGAATTCCCCGGCCCGTCCCCAGGGAGTATATTGGCTCATCAGGGAGAAGAGGATGGTTTTGGGCGGGAATGCCTCCGCCACCCAGTCCATCACCGCCTTGGCCTGGGACAGGCGGCCAGGGAGGAGCAGATGCCGCAGGATCACCCCCCGGCTGAGAAGCCCGGTTTCGTCCAGCTGGTAGGGCCCTGTCTGACGGACCATCTCCCGGATGGCAGCCTGGGCCACTTGGGGGTAGTCCGCCGCCCCGGCATAGCGCGCCGCCCCCTGGGCGTCGGGGTATTTATAGTCCGGCAGGTAAATTGCGATTTTACCCTCTAAAGCCTGCAAGGTCTCCACCCGGTCATAGCCCCCGCTGTTCCACACCACCGGGACGGGCAAGGGCGTTTCCAACGCCTCAGCCACCACATGGGCATAGTGGCTGGGGTTTACCAGGTCGATGTTGTGGGCCCCGGCCTGGATCAATTCCCAAAAGATTTCCCGCAGCCGGGGCACCGTCACTTCTTTTCCAAAGTCCTCTTGGCTGATGGCCTGGTTTTGGCAGAACACACAGCCCAGGGCACAGCCGGAGAAAAACACCGTCCCCGCCCCCTGGATCCCCGACAGGGGCGGTTCCTCCCAGGGGTGGAGGGCCGCTCGGGCCAACACTGCCTCCACTGGCATCCGGCAGCGGCCCCCCCGCCGGTTCCGGTCTCCCCCGCACTGCCGGGGGCAGAGGGTACAGTGGGCGGGGTCAAAGGGCAGCGGCCTCACCATCCCACCCCCTCCACAAGGTCTTGGAAGGGGGCAAAGGCGCTGGGAATGGCATAGCGGCTCTGCCGGGCCTCCCGGTCCGCCCACACCCAGCCTACCGGGAGGGCATCCTCTGGCAGTTCACAGCGCAAGGCCGTCATGTGCCACTCCACATGGGTGAAAATGTGCTTCCCTGTCCCGGCAAACTGGGGCTCCACACCGGAAAAGCCCCAGGCAGGCAGGGGGTCCCCCTCCGCCTCCAAGGTATTGGGGTACTCCCACAGCCCCGCCAACAGGCCCTTTCCCGGCCGCTGACGCAGGGCAACGCGGCCCCGGTTGGTGAAAAAGTAGACGGTTCGCGCCTCAATGCGCCGGGGCTTCTTCTCCGGACGCACCGGCAGGGAGCCGGTACGGTCCTGGGCCCGGGCCACGCAAAAGTCCCGGGCAGGGCAGCGCTCACACAGGGGCGCCCCGTTGGGCAGGCAGACCGTGGCCCCCAGGTCCATCATGGCTTGGTTGAAGCGCCCCGGCTGTTCTAAGGGCATCACCGCTTGCAGCAGCTCTGTAAAGTGTTTTTTCCCCTTTCCGCTGGTAATATCCGTCCCGTCCCCTAAGACACGGGCGGTAACCCGCAGCAGGTTCCCGTCCACCGCCGGCAGGGGCTGGCCGTAGGCAATGGAGGCAATGGCCGCGGCGGTGTACTCCCCCACCCCCGCCAGGCGGCGGAGGTCCTTATATTCCGTGGGGAACACCCCATCAAACTCCGTCATAATCTGCTTGGCCGCTTTTTGCAAATTCCTGGCCCGGCTATAGTAGCCCAGGCCCTGCCAGAGCTTCATGAGCTGTTCCTCCGGGGCGGCGGCCAGGTCTGCCACAGTGGGGAAGGCCTCCATAAAGCGGGCAAAATAGCCCAGCACCGCCGCCACCCGGGTCTGCTGGAGCATGATCTCCGACACCCACACCCGGTAGGCCGTAACCTCGCGCCGCCAGGGCAGGTCCCGGGCGTTGTCCTGATACCAGGCCAGCAGGGGGATGGGCAGCATGGATAATGTATTCAAGCTTCTCTCCTATCCTTTATAACAATGATTATAATAATGCGTCCAGTTCTGGTGGCAGGGGGCTTTGGAGCTGGATGCCCATCCCAGTCACCGGCTGTTCCAGGCGGATTTCCGCCGAGTGCAGCGCAAAGCGGTCTGGTAACTCCGGCACTTCCTCCCCATAGAGGAAATCCCCCACCAGGGGGCAGCCCAAAAAGGCCAAATGGACCCGGATCTGATGGGTCCGCCCGCTCTCCAATGCCAGAGCCAGCAGGCTGCGTCCCTGGCCCTGCCGGAGCAGCTGGTAATGGGTCCGGGCCCAAGCCCCCTCCGGGTGGACCTCCCGTTCCAGCACCGACCCCGGCCGGCGGCGGATGGGCTGGTCGATGGTCCCCCGTGCCTGGGGGGGCCTTCCCTGGCACACCGCCAGATAGCGCCGCCCCAGCACCCCCGCGGAAAGCTGGGCTTGAAGGCGCTGGTGGGCATAGGCATGCTTGGCCACCGCCATGAGCCCTGATGTCCCCCGGTCCAGGCGGTTTACTGGATGGAACCCCGCCACCAAGCCCTGGCGGCGGTAGTGCGCCAGGAGGAAGTTTGCCAACGTGTCCCCGTGGTGCCCCTGGCTGGGGTGGACGGGTACGCCCCCAGCCTTGTCCAGGATCACCAAGTCCTCGTCCTCATAGCGGATATCCAGGGGGCCGGGGACCGGCGGGATGGCCTCGCTGCCCTGGGCGTCCCCCACCGCCACAGAGAGGGCTTGCCCCGCCGCCGCCAGGGCGGTGGTGAACACCGGGGCGCCGTCCAAGAGGATGCCATCGGGCAGCCCCTTGGCCCGGCGGACGTCGGCGGCGGAGAGGTACAATTCCCGGCGGAGCAAGGTCTCCACCTTCCGCCCCGCCTGCTGGGGTGTGATAGTCAGCGTAAGCCTGCGCATGGGCCCCTCCCCTCCTTCCTGGGTTTTCACACAGTATACCACAGGCCCGCCGCCGGTGACAAGGCTGGCCTCTGCTTTCATTTTTTCTTGCCATTCCCGACAAAGCATCGTATAATAAGAAGTTGAACAAACGCAGTCTCCCCGCCGCGGCACTATGTGAGGAGTGAGCAGCATGGCCGGTGTCCTTGGCATTTACATCCATATCCCCTTTTGTAAGAGCAAGTGCGACTACTGTGACTTCTACTCCCTGGCTGGCCGGGAGGAACAGATGGACCAGTACCAAAAGGCCCTCCTGGCCCAGTTGAAGCAGTGGGCCCCCCGGCTGAAAGGGCGGGGGATCGACACCATCTACTTCGGCGGCGGCACCCCCTCTTACTACGGGGCCAAGCGCCTGCGGGAGCTGTTGGGCTTCCTCCAACGCCATTTCAGCGTCAGCCGCCAGGCGGAGATCACCGTGGAGTGCAACCCCGACAGCGTGGATGCCCGCTCCATGGCCCTTCTGCGCCGGGCTGGGGTGAACCGGGTCTCCCTGGGGATGCAGTCCGCCGACGGGGCCCAGCTGCGCTGCGTCCACCGCATCCACACCCCCCAGCAGGTCCAACTGGCGGTGGAAGCCCTCCGGCAGGCCAAGCTGAACAACATCAGCCTGGACCTGATCTATGGCCTGCCGGGGCAGACCATGGAGTCCTGGCAGGCTACCCTCCGCTCCGCCCTGGCCCTGGCCCCGGAGCACATCTCCTGCTACGGCCTGAAGGTGGAGGCAGGCACCCCCCTGGCCCGGCGGGTGGCAGAGGGGGAACCCCTCCCCGACGAGGACGCCCAGGCGGAGTTCTACCTCAAAGCCGTGGAGCTGCTCCAACGGGCAGGCTACCGGCAGTATGAGATCTCCAACTTCGCCAAAACCGGGCGGGAATCCCGGCACAACCTGAAATATTGGATGGGCCGGGAATACCTGGGCTTCGGCCCTGGGGCCCACTCCTATTTCAATGGCCGCCGCTTCTCCTATGTCCGGGACCTGGACCTCTACCTGCGTACCCTCCGGGGCGGGGAGGCCAAATTGGAGGAAGACCAGGTGGTGGACCCCACAGAGCGTGCCAGGGAATACCTGCTGCTGCGTATGCGTACCCTCCGGGGGATCGAGGAGTGGGAGTACCGACGCAACTTCGGGCTGAACTTCGAGCCCATTGGCCGGCAGCTGGAATTTTTCGAGACCCACCACTGGGCGGAGCTCACCGGCAAGCGCTGGCACTTCACCCCCCAGGGCTTCCTCCTCTCCAACAGCTTGATTGTGGAGCTGTTGGAGGCCCAGTCCCCCACTTTAGCAGAACAAACCTTCTGGCGTGCCCTGCAAAAGCGGGGCGGCCAAAACAGTTTGGAATAACGAAAGGAGCACTTCCCAAACCATGAAATATATCCTGATCATCGGCGACGGCATGGCAGACAACCCTGTGGAGCAGTTGGGGGGCAAGACCCCCCTGCAACACGCCAGCATTCCCATCATGGACGCCCTGGCGGCCAAAGGCGAGGTGGGCAGCGTCATCAACTGCCCCGACGGCCTCCCCGCTGGCAGCGACACCGCCATCCTCTCCATCTTCGGCGCGGACCCCAAACTGTGCTACACCGGCCGCTCCCCCCTGGAAGCCGCCGCCACAGGCATTCAGTTAAAGCCCGGCGACGTATCCTACCGCTGCAACATGGTGGCCTTGGAGGACAGGGACGCCCCCTTTGCCTCGAAGAAGATTTTGTCCCACTCCGGGGGCTCCATTGAGGGGGAGCAGTCCATTCAGCTCATCACCGACCTCTTCCAGGACCCCGGCTTCCAGGCCGCCGCCCAGAAGGCGGGTATGGTGGTCCACCCCGCCGCCTCCTTCCGGCACATCGCCGTCCAGAGCGGGGCTTCCATCACCGGCATCCAGCTCATCCCACCCCACGACCACCTGGGCGAGGTGATTGGCCCCCTGCTCCCCTCCGGCTGCGACAACGCCGCCGTGTTGAAGGACTTGATGGAAAAAGCCCACCAGGTCCTGGACCATCACCCCATCAATGAGAAGCGCCGCTCGGAGGGAAAGCTCCCCGCCAACGGCGTCTGGTTCTGGGCAGAGGGCAGCGCCGTGGCCCTGGACTCCTTCTGGGACAAGTACCACAAAACCGGCACCGTCATCTCCGCCGTCCCCCTGTGCTTCGGCATCGCCCGCCTCTCCGGCCTGGACATCCGGGAGGTAGCGGGGGCCACCGGGGAACTGGAAACCAACTACGAGGGCAAGGTAGCCGCCGCCCTGGAAGCGCTCAAGACCAAGGACTTCGTGGCCGTCCACGTGGAGGCCCCCGACGAGTGTACCCACAACGGCGACCTCCCTGGCAAGCTCCAAGCCATTGCCTGGTTGGACAGCCGGGTGGTGGGCCCCATCACCCAGGCCCTGGCAGAGGCGGGGGAGGACTTCCGCCTGCTGATCCTCTCCGACCACAAGACCCTCACCGCCACCCGGGGCCACGACGCGGACCCGGTGCCCTACCTGCTCTATGACAGCCGGAGGGACAGCGGACGGGGCCTGCCCTACAGCGAGGAGAGCGGTGAAAAAGGCCCCGCCTACGCCGCCGGTGCCCCCGTGCTCATGCCCCTGCTTTTTGAACAGCACCCATGATAAACTACAGATAAACGGAGGAATCCATCATGTCAAAGATCGCCTTTTCCCCCGCAGACATTCTGCTGCCTTACGACTGCGGCCTCACCAAGTGGGCCGTGGTAGCCTGCGACCAATACACCTCCCAGCCGGAATACTGGGAGCGGGTGGACCAGTACGTGGGCGACGCCCCCTCCACCCTGCGCCTCATCCTCCCGGAAAGCAAGCTGGAAAGCGACGGGGTAGACCAAGAGATCGAGAAAATCCACAAGACCATGGACGACTATCTGGCCAACGACCGCCTGCGCTCCATGGACAACTCCCTGGTCTTGGTGGAGCGCAAGCTCAGCAACGGCAAGACCCGTTTCGGCCTGGTGGGCAAGCTGGATCTGGAACAGTATGACTACGCCAAAGGCTCCGGCACCCCCATCCGGGCCACCGAGGGCACCGTGCTCTCCCGCATCCCCCCCCGAATGAAGGTCCGCCGGGGGGCGGCAGTGGAGCTGCCCCACATCATGGTGCTCATCGACGACCCGGACAAGACCGTCATTGAGCCCCTGTGCCAGCAGCCCCCCCGGAGCACCAAGTCCCCCACCTATATGGCCTCCCTTATGGAGGACGGCGGGCGGATCTGGGGCTACCGTCTGAGCCCGGAGCAGAACCAGGCTGTGGAGAACGCCCTCACCGCCCTGGCAGATCCCCAGCGCTTTGAAACCTTCTACAACGCCCCCGGCAAGCCGGTGCTCACCTTCGCCATGGGAGACGGAAACCACTCCCTGGCCACCGCCAAGGCCTGCTGGGAGGAGATCAAGGCCACCCTCTCCCCCCAGGAGCAGGAGAACCACCCCGCCCGCTATGCCCTGGTGGAGCTGGTGAACCTCCACGACGCCTCCTTGGAGTTCGAGGCCATCCATCGTGTCCTCTTCGATGTGGAGCCCAAGGCACTCCTGGACGCCCTCATCGCCGCCTATCCCGGCGCCCACTACGGCGCCGGTGAAGGCCACCAGCTCCCCTACGTCCTGGCCGGGGAGGAGGGCATTGTCACGGTGCCCAACCCCAGCGCCCAGTTGGAGGTCGGCACCTTGCAGCACTTCCTGGACCAGTACCTGGAAGAACACGGGGGCAAGATCGACTATATCCACGGGGAGGACGTCACCCGGCAGCTGGCCCAGCAGCCGGGGGCCCTTGGCTTCCTGCTCCCCGCCATGGCCAAGTCCCAGCTCTTCCCCACGGTGATCTTTGACGGGGCCCTCCCCCGCAAGACCTTCTCCATGGGCGAGGCCCAGGACAAGCGCTTTTACTTGGAGGCCCGGAAGATCAAATGACCTCCCTGACCCTACAGGCCCCCGCCAAAATCAACCTGACCCTGGACATTCTCAAGCGCCGGGAGGATGGCTTCCACGAGCTGTGCATGGTGATGCAGTCGGTGTCCCTCTGCGACCGCATCCGCCTGGACTTCGGCTCCCCCGGGGGCATCCGGGCGGAGTCGGGGCTGCGCTTCCTCCCCAACGACAAGAGCAACCTGGCGGTAGCCGCCGCCTTGGCCTTCCGCCAGGCCACCGGGGGGACGTGGCGGGATCTGTTGATCTCCCTGCAAAAGCGCATCCCCGTGTGTGCCGGCACCGCCGGGGGGAGCAGCGACGCCGCCGCCGTGCTCCGGGGGCTGAACCAGCTTACCGGAGCGGGCCTCTCCCCCCAGGAACTGGCCCGGATCGGTGAGGCGGTGGGCTCCGACGTGCCCTACTGCGTCCTGGGCACCACCGCCCTGGCCCAGGGCCGGGGGGAACGGTTGACACCCCTGCCCTCCCTGCCCCCCTGCTGGATTGTCCTGTGCAAGCCCCTCTTCTCCCTCTCCACCCCCGCCCTCTACCGGGCCTGGGACAAAGCCCGGCCAAAGCTGCGGCCGGACACCCAGGGGCTGATCCAAGGTCTGGAACAGGGGGACCTGGTGGCAGTGGCCCGGCGCCTGTTCAACGTCTTTGAGTACACCCTCTCCCCCCGGCAGCGTCGGGAGATTGAGGGGCTCAAAAACACCCTGGTCCAAGCCGGGGCCTTGGGCTGTGCCATGAGCGGCAGTGGGCCCACAGTGTTCGGCCTCTTTGACCAGGAGTCCGCCGCCCAGGAGGCGGTGGCCCTCTTAAAGGAGAGCTACCCGGAAACCTTCCTCACCCGGCCCCTTGTCTCCCCGGAGGAAATTTCTGTATAAAAGCAAAATCCACCGTCCATACTATGGGTAAATCCCAAAAGATGGACGGTGTTTTTTATGAAACGGATACATAGTGCAGTCTGCTCCTTCCCCTGGCGCCGCCTCCTTCCCTTGGTCTGCGGCGTTCTGATCTGTACAGCCCTCTGGGCGGAGACGGCCCAGGCCCAACTGGCGGAAAAGGTCATCCGCCTCCACGTCCTGGCCAACTCCGACAGCCAGGCGGACCAAGACCTAAAGCTCCAAGTCCGGGACAAGGTCCTGGCCCAGGCGGGCACCCTGCTCACCGGCCAGGAGGGCGTCCAGGCCGCCGCCGCCGTGCTCCAAGACAACCTGGACACCCTGGCCCAGGCTGCCGCCCAGGAGATTCAGAACCAGGGCTACGGCTATGCCGTCCAGGTCTCCCTAGAGGATACCTGGTTCCCCACCCGGCAGTATGAGGGCATCGCCCTCCCCGCCGGGAACTACCAGGCCTTGCGGGTGGTCATTGGCGAGGGGGAAGGGCACAACTGGTGGTGCGTGGTCTATCCCTCCCTGTGCCTGGGGGCGGTGAGCGAGACCGCCCTAAAAACCGCCGGTTTTTCCGGCCAGGACTATGCCCTGGTGACCGAGTCCTCCCAGCCCTATGTGTTCAAATTCAAGGCCATTGAGTGGTTGGACAGCTGCAAGCGGCAGCTCTTCGGCCCCTAATTCCTCCTTGCGCCTCTGCCAAGCCCTGTGGTATACTGAAATGACACAGAATTACAAGGAGGGTTTCCCCATGAAATTTGTCTGGACCACCATCCAGGTCAGCGACCTGGACCGCAGCCTCGCCTTTTACCATGACCTGCTGGGCCTGCCTGTGGCGGAGCGCTTCCCTGCCGGCCCCAACGAGATCGCCATGCTGGGAGATGGGGAGGGCACCAAGCTAGAGCTGATCCGCAAGGTCGGCCCCAAGCTGGAAGCCCCCGGCCAGGGTCTGTCCCTGGGCTTCGCCCCAGCGGACATGGCCGCCCTGTTGCAGAAGCTGGCAGACCAGGGGGTGGCAGTACCGCCGCCGGTGTCCCCCAACCCCACCATGAAGTTCTACTTCCTCCTTGACCCGGATGGGTACGCAGTACAGTTGGTAGAATACCTTTGAGCCCATCAAATGGCGGGGCCTCCTCATTCGGAGGCCCCGCCATTCTGTTACATGGGTTTCAAGTTTTGGTTGAGCCGGTCTACCATCCAGGCGATCCGTTTCTCCCGTCCCGCCGGGGTCTTGGCGTCATAATACGCCCGGGTGTAGGTTTTCTTCACCGAGGGGGACATGGCCTGAAAATTTGTGTAAGCGGGTTCAGCGCCCGCCAGCAGGGCGGATACGCTGGCGATTTGTTCCTCTGTCACCGCTGGGGCCTTTGGTGCGTCCCACTGTCCATTCTCCTTGGCCTCTTGGATTTTCTCCCGGCCAAAATCAGTCATCCGCCCCTGCTCCTCCAATTTTGCAACTAGGGCCTTATTTTTCTCCGACCACTTGCTCTTCTCCCGGCGCATGGAAAAATATTTCTTATAGGTTTTTTCGTCGATGCGCTGCATCTGCCCGTCGATCCAGCCAAAGCAGAGCGCCTCTTCCAGGGCCTCCCCCGCCTTGATGGTTTTTGGTCCACCGGCTTTGCCAAAGAGCAGCCAGATGCCTTCCTTGGACTGGCAATGCACCGAAAGCCATTGCCGAAACGCCTCCCTGCTGGCAAATTCCATAGCATCGTCCATAGTACACCCCTCCTTTTCTTTTTTCCATGATACCACAAATCCCGCCTGGTGGAAATATCCCCCTCTCCCCTTTGATCCCCCACTCTACGGACCGTCGATTGCAATCCCGCCCCATCCATGCTATCATAAAGCGCGAATGGAGGGGAAGTCCTCATGGATACAAACTTAATCGGCGCACTCATCCGCCGCCTGCGCACGGAACACAAGCTCACCCAGCGCCAACTGGCGCTACAGCTCAACGTCTGCGACAAGGCCGTCTCCAAGTGGGAGCGAGGCCTGGGCTGTCCCGACGTCTCCCTGCTGCCTGCCCTGGCCCAGGTCCTGGGGGTGGAGCTGGAGGGCCTCCTCTCCGGCCAACTGGACAGCAACGAACCATTAGGAGGCACTATGAAAAAAATGAACCTTTACGTCTGCCCCGCCTGTGGCAATCTGGTCACAGCCCTGGCAGAACCCACACTCTCCTGCTGCGGAAAGAAGTTGACCCCGCTTCAGCCCCAGAAAGCGGAGGAAGTCCATCAGCTCTCTATGGAGTCTGTGGACGGAGAACTCTTCCTCACCACCCGCCACCCCATGGAAAAGGGGCACTCCATCTCCTTCGTGGCCCTGCTCACAGGAGATAGCATGCTTTTGCGGAAGCTCTACCCGGAATGGGACCTGCAAGTCCGCCTACCCGCCGCTTCCCACGGGAAGCTCCTGTGGTACTGCACCCAGCACGGGCTTTTTTATCAGAACATCTAACCGTCCTATGGCCTAAGGAGGCACTCCATGTGTCAGAATGAAAAACGAAAATGCGATGTTTGGCTCCACGCACAGCCAGTGACCGGCGCGGCCCCTGCGTGGAGCAACTCTGGGAGCCTTTGAGCCCCTTGGCCGCGTCCAGTTTCTGGCGTTCCTGAAACCCCATCGTAAGGAGGAAGCCATGAAACACCACAACGCCGCCGCCGTCCTCCCCGCCGCCCTATTGCAGGAGCTGCAGCACTATGTCCAGGGAGGCTACCTCTATGTCCCCACCAAGGGGACAGCCCACCGGGCTTGGGGGGAAGTCTCCGGCTCCCGGCAGGCGCTGGACCGGCGCAACGAAGCCATCCGGGCGGAACGCCGCCGGGGTGTCTCTTTCGACACCTTGGCCCAGGAGTACCACCTCTCCGTCTCCGCCATCCGGAAAATCGTCTATGCGAAATGACCCCAGGGGGCTGCCCATCCGGCAGTCCCCTTTTCTTTTCCGAAGTGTTTGGTGGATTGCGTCCCCACCGGTTCCAGGGGTACACTGTTCTCATCCCAACAAGAACAGGAGGCCATACCATGGCAAACAAACAACGAATCTATCCCCGCTCTGACGACCGGCAGACCGTTTACCTGCAAAGCGTCGTCACCGACCCCAACATCCAGGTGGGGGACTTTACCATGTACCACGACTTCGTCCATGACCCCAGAGGCTTTCAGGAGAACAATGTGCTCTACCACTACCCCATCAACGGGGATAAGCTGTGCATCGGGCGCTTTTGCTCCATTGCCTGCGGGGCAAAGTTCCTCTTCACCAGCGCCAACCACAGCCTTTCCTCCCTCTCAACCTATCCCTTCCCCCTCTTCTATGAGGAGTGGGGCCAACCCTGGCACCAGCTCACCCAGGCCTGGGAGAATCGCGGGGACATCAGCATTGGCAACGACGTTTGGATTGGCTATGAGGCTGTGATCCTCTCCGGCGTCACCATTGGGGACGGAGCCATCATCGCAGCCCGCTCCGTGGTCACCCGGGATGTCCCACCCTATACCATTGTGGGTGGTGTCCCCGCCCGGCCCATCCGGAAACGCTATGACGAGGCCACCATCGCCCACCTCCTCCAGCTCCAGTGGTGGGACTGGCCGGAGGCGAAACTCGCTCCTCTACTCCCGGCCATCCAGGCGGGGGAGCTTTCCGCCCTGCTGTCAGAGGCATAACGCGGCAGTCCCGCCCTTGCAAAGACGTTCTCCCCATGGTATACTGGTCAGACAACTTTCATACACGGTCAACTAACTTTCACGATAGCAAGCAGACCGAAAAAAGAAGGAGGGGCCTATGAACAAAACCATCATCATCTACAAGAGCAGCACCGGCTTCACCAAATGGTACGCAGAGCAAATTGCCGCCGCCCTCTCCTGTCCCGCCGTCCCCCTTCAGGAGGCGTCGGTGGAGCTTTTGTCCGGCTGCGACACGGTGATTTTCGGCAGCCGCGCCTATGCCGAGCACATCGACAGCTTTGACAAGGCCAAAGCTCTGGTGAAGCGCAGCGGGAATCCTAGGCTGGTTCTCTTTGTCACCGGGGCCACCCCCAACGCCGCCGAGGATATTGTAAACAGGTTTTGGGCCAACACTCTCACTGCCGAAGAATTGTCCAGCCTGCCCCATTTCTATATGCAGGGCGGACTAAACTACGAGAAAATGTCTCTGCCAGATAAGCTGATGATGAAGGCAGCGGCAGCTATGGTGAAGAAAAAGAAGAACAAGACGCCAGAGGATTTGCTCTTTCAAGAGGCCATTGCCCAGTCCTTTGACCACAAGTCTCTGGAATACATCGAGCCTTTGCTGGCCTATCTCCGAGAACATTGATTGTCTGTTCCACACAAAAAGCGCCGCACTCAGAAACGAGTGCGGCACTTTTCCATTTAGTCATGCTTTCTTCCGTTGATCTCCGTCACGGTCAGGCAGAACACACAGGTTTTTTCCAAGGTTGCCGGCGCAAAGGTCCAATCTGTCCGGTCAGAGTAGTGGGACATAATGACCTGCAAGCCTGCGGCCTTCTCCTCCGGGGTGGTCAGTTCTGTGATTTGGCAGCGGCCTGTGGCACTGCGGTAAGCCATGGCATAATTGCAGGCCTGCTCTCCGGTTTTCAGGCGGTGCTGGGTATCCAGCTCAAAGCTGCCCCGCTTCTCACGCCGCATCAGCTCGATCTTCTTCCCTGCGCCAGCGCTGTGGATGTAGAATTTTACTTGGCCATCCTGGCGGGAGTAGCCAAAGTTCAGGGGGACAATGTAGGGGTAGTCCCCATCAGGCAGGGCTAGTCGCAGGCAGTCACAGCTTAGGATGATCTCGTCCAGTTCCTTCGGGTCTGTGACCGCCAATTCCTTCCGTCTCATTTCCATGGTAGTTCCTCCTGTCTAAGTATTCCGAATTGCAAAAAAGCAGGGCAGTCTTTCGACCACTCTGCTTTTCTGTGTTGGCGTTACCTATTTTCCCGGTTCGTCTCCAAACAAGTATTTTCGGCGCGGGTGAGCTTAACTTCCGTGTTCGGGATGGGAACGGGTGGACCCTCACCGCAATCAACACCAACTTACTTTTTCTTGAAAGAAAAAGTAAGCAAAAAGAGCTTTGCGCTGGTTCTCTTTGCAGCACTGTGGGAAACAGAGCACTTTGAGAACCCCTTTGGGATATTCTGCAGCTTCCTCACGGAGGATACACTATCATCACAAAGACCTGCGAACGCGCTTCGCTTTTCCTCTTCCTTCTTCCTCAAGAAAACGTTTTGAGAGCCTGCACCCTCAAAACCGAACAAAGCAAACCAAAGCAATGGGAACAAGTGCCTGCATAAAAAGTCACTCGAACCTGAGCTATTCAGGTCAAGCCCTCGGCATATTAGTACCGGTCAGCTGCATACATTACTGCACTTCCACCTCCGGCCTATCAACGACATAGTCTACGTCGTGCCTTACTCCATGAAGGATGAGAGATCTTATCTTAGGGAGAGTTTCACGCTTAGATGCTTTCAGCGTTTATCTCGTCCGCACTTAGCTACCCTGCTATGCCGTTGGCACGACAACAGGTGCACCAGAGGTGCGTCCATCCCGGTCCTCTCGTACTAAGGACAGCTCCCTTCAAATCTCTTACGCC
>CAJUCB010000013.1:35986-39294 GCA_910584805.1 uncultured Oscillospiraceae bacterium | reverse complement strand
TCCCCTCCATGCGTGCCCTGGCTAAGTCCATCCACGTCAGTGTCATCACCGTCCAAAAGGCCTATGAGGACTTGCAGCGGGACGGCTTCATCGAGACCACTGTGGGACGGGGGAGCTTCGTAGCGGCACAAAACAAAGATTTTTACCAGGAAGAACAGCAGCGCTTGGCAGAGGAGCATTTGGAGGCTGCGGCGGACATCGCCCGCACCAGTGGCATCACCCTGGATAAGCTCGTGGAACTGCTGACCATGTTTTACCAAGAGGAGGACTAACAATGGAAGCAAGCCTACAAGTAAAGAATTTGACCAAACAGTACCCCGGCTTTCTGCTGGACCACGTGAGCTTCTCCCTTCCCAAGGGAGCCATCATGGGCCTCATCGGGGAAAATGGCGCGGGAAAGAGCACCACCATCAACGCCATCCTAGACCTGATCCACAAGGACGAGGGGCGGGTCAGCTTCTGGGGCCAGGAGCTCTCCGCCACCCCCGCCCTCAAGGAGGACATCGGCGTGGTGTTCGACGGCATCAACTTCTATGAGACCCTCACCCCTGCCCAGGTGGGACGGATCTCCGCCGAGGCTTATCGCCAGTGGGACAACAACCTGTATCAAAACTACCTCACCCGCTTCCAGCTCCCCCTGTCCAAGCCCATCAAGAGCTTTTCCAAGGGCATGAAAACCAAGCTGTGCATCGCCGTAGCCCTCTCCCACCGGCCCAAGCTCCTGGTCCTAGACGAGGCCACCAGCGGCCTGGACCCGGTGATCCGGGACGATATCCTAGAAGTGTTCTTGGACTTCGTCCAGGATGAGAGCCACTCCATCCTCATGTCCTCCCACATCTCCACCGACCTGGAAAAAGTGGCCGATTACATCACCTTCATCCACCAGGGCAAGGTCCTCTTCTGCAAGAGCAAGGACGAGCTGCGCTATCAATACGGCATCGTCCGCTGCGGTGCAGAGCAGTTTGCCGCCATTGCCCCGGAGGACGTTCTGGCCTGGCGGCGGGAGGAATACCAATATAGCGTCCTGGTGGCGGATAAAGAGGCCGCCCGACGCAAGTACAGGCAGGCGGTGGTGGACGACGCCACCATCGACGACATCCTATTGCTATATGTGAAGGGAGAGCAGAAGAAATGAAAAGCCTTGTTTTGAAAGACCTCTACAATGTGGGCCACAATATGAAGTCCACCCTGGCGGTGATCGTACTCATGGGGGTGTTCCTCACCTTCACCACCGACGGGAACATCAGCTTCTACAGCATCTTTTGCGCCATCATGTTTAGCTTGATGGTCATCACCAGCTTTTCCTATGACACCCTCTCCAACTGGGAGCACTACGCCATGATCCTGCCCATTACCCGGCAGGATGTGGTCCGGGGGAAGTTTGCCGTCCTCCTTCTCCTTGGCCTGTCGGGTGCTGTGCTGGGGCTTTTGGTGGGCCTTCTCTCTGCCGCCATTGTCCCCAACGCCACCCTGGACCTGGGAGAACAGGCCTTTTACATGCTCCCCGGTTTCACCATCTCCATCTTTATGGGCAGTACCTCCATCCCCTTAATCTTCAAGTTTGGTGCCGAAAAAGCAAGGCTGATGCTCATGGGCACCTTTGTCCTGCCGGCTTTGCTGGTCTTGGCTGTGGTCAAGCTGATGGAGCATGTCGGAATCCAGCCAACGGACCAGATGGTGGTCACGTTCTTCTCCGTATCCCCCGTGCTGGTGCTGGTGTGGGCCTATCTCATGTACCGGATCAGCTGCGGTATTTTCCAGAAGAAAGAGCTTTGAGCCTATCGTTTTCCCAGCATAGCGCAACGCCTGGCCTCCCCCCTTGCGGAGAGGCCAGGCGTTTTTTATTCGTATGGATTCACAAAGTCGGGACAGAGATAGGTTTCGCTCCACTTGAGCATGGTGTCCAGCACTGGGAGGAAGCTGCGGCCGAACTCCGTCAAGCTGTATTCCACCCTGGGAGGTACCTCGGGAAAGACTTCCCGGCGGAGGAAGCCGTCCCCTTCCAGCTCCCGGAGCTGCTTGGTGAGGGTGGATTGGGTGATGCCCTCCAGCCGCCGCTGGAGCTCCCCAAAACGCTGGACGCCATAAAAGGCCACATACCACAGGATGAGGATTTTCCACTTCCCGCCGATGAGGCTTTGCAGGCGGCTCATGGGCTCACAGCGGGCGATGGCGTCCGCCTGGGAAAACTTGTTGTCGGACATGGGACGGCCTCCCTTCTCAGCACATTCTAGCATCTTCAACTGTCCGGAACCTCTTCTGATATAAAATTTTAGATGATTTTACATCCCCTGTCAATCTCCCTGCCGCCTGTTGGTACAAAAAAGGATACCAAGCCCAAAAAATGACCGTACTTGTCAGGGCGTGCCCCTTGCGCTATGGTAGAGGAAACACCAAAGGAGGCACACTCTATGCACTACACTGGAACAATATGGCGGCCCCCCTATGAGGCCTCCTCCCTGCTTTTAGAAGTCACCGCAGGCTGTACCCACCACGGCTGCAAATTCTGCACCCTCTACAGCGACCTGCCCGCCCCCTTCAAGCTCTCCCCTATGGCCCACGTGGAAGGGGACTTGCAAGAGGCCCAGGCACAACTGGAACTCTGGGGCCAGCGGCACAAGGTCCGGCGGACCTTCCTCACCGGCGGCAACCCCTTCGTCCTCCACCCCCAGCGCCTGTTGGACATTGCCGCACGGATCAAGCACCACTTCCCCCAAAACGAGACCATCGGCTGCTTCGCCCGGGTCACGGACATCACCCAAAAGTCCGATGAAGAACTGTCCGCCCTTCAGGCGGCGGGTTACGACGGCCTCACCATCGGCATTGAGACCGGGGACGACCAAGCCCTAGCCTTCATGAACAAGGGCTATCGGGCGTCGGATATCCTGCAGCAATGCCGCCGACTAGACCGGGCGGGCATCGGCTACCACTTCTTCTACCTC
The DNA here is from genome assembly GCA_910584805.1 of uncultured Oscillospiraceae bacterium. Taxonomy (GTDB): domain Bacteria; phylum Bacillota; class Clostridia; order Oscillospirales; family Oscillospiraceae; genus Evtepia. The sequence continues at coordinate 36,352 of CAJUCB010000013.1, read as the reverse complement.
ACCGGCATCTCCGGCGCGGGGCGAGGGGAAGAAGGGGCCAGGGCCACAGCGGCGGTGTGCAACCAGCTCCACCCCCGGCGGATTGGAACCAGTATGCTCACCCTCTACCCCGACTCCACCCTCTACCAGGAGGTCCAAGCAGGACGGTGGCAGGAGGCGGGGGAGCTGGAAAAGTACCGGGAGCTGAAGGCCCTGGTAGACGCCCTGGACATCCCCGTGTGGTTCGGGGCCCTGGGGGCCTCCAACGCCATCCCCATGGAGGGTATCCTCCCCAAAGACAAGGCCACGTTGTCCACCCTGCTGGACCATATCAGCCGGGGGATGGGCGAGGCACAGCTCCGGCAGTACCGAACGCAGTTGGACCAC
>CAJUCB010000013.1:31693-35976 GCA_910584805.1 uncultured Oscillospiraceae bacterium | reverse complement strand
CAAGAAACGCCCGTCCCCAGAAATAGGGACGGGCGCTTTCGATGATCCGGTATGTACCAAAACTGGACTTAGGCCAGCGCGGCGGTGATGATAGCCATCTTGTAGACCTCGTCGGCGTCACAGCCACGGGAGAGGTCGTTGATGGGGGCATTCAAGCCCTGAAGGATGGGGCCATAAGCGGCGAAGCCGCCCAGGCGCTGGGCAATCTTATAGCCGATGTTGCCGGACTGGATGGCATGGCCGGCCACCTTGGAGCCGGGGAACTTCTGCTGGCCTACCACAGGGGAGACAGCGGCGTCGAACTGCATCTCGCCGTCAATGGCCAGCTCGGGGGCAGCGGCCTTGGCCTTGTCGCAGGCGTTCTTCATTTTATCCACAGCGTCGCCCTTGCCGGAGCCCTTGGTGGAGTAGCTCAGGAACGCCACCTTGGGGTCGATGCCGAAAATGGAAGCGGTCTTGGCACACTCAATGGCGGTCTCTACCAGGGCATCCTCGTCGGGGTCAATCTGGATGGCGCAGTCGCCCATGCACAGGCGCTCGTCGGCGCCGTCCTTCTCCCGCTGCAAAATAAAGCAGGAGCTGACGTTGTTGTTGCCGGGCTTAGTCTTGATGAGCTGAAGAGCAGGACGGACGGTGTCAGCAGTGGAGTAGGTAGCGCCGCCCAGCAGGCAGTCGGCCTCGCCCATCTTCACCAGCATGGTGCCGAAGTAGTTGCCCTTCATCAGGTTCTTGCGGCAGTCCTCGGGGCTCATCTTGCCCTTGCGCAGCTCCACCATCTTTTCCACCATGGCGTCCATACCGGGATAAGTGGCGGGGTCCACAATGCGTACGCCCTCAATGTCAAAGTCCCCCTTGGCAGCGGCCTCCTTGACCTCGGACTCCACGCCCACCAGGATGGGGGTGAGGAAGCCATCCTTCTTCAGGCGGTGGGTCGCCTCTAGGATGCGGGCGTCAGCGCCCTCGGTGAACACCAGGGTGCGGGGATTGGCTTTCAGGGTCTCGATCAGCTTTGCAAACATGATTTTACCTCCAAAAATATAGACGGATCGTCTTTTTTCTAAACATCCTGTTTATTTTACCATTATCTCCGTTGGGTTGCAAGGGGTTGGGCGGTATCTTTGGGAAAATCCCCGGCATTACTCCCAAGAGAGCAGCCCCTTTCGTTTTGCCAGGAAATACCCCACCCCCACGGCATCTGCAAGTGCCCAGCCGATGGGCACAGCCCACCAGATACCCGTCACCCCCACAGCAGGTGCCAGGGCATAGGCCAGGGCCACACGGGTGCCCAGGGAGAGGACGGTAAGCACAACAGACATGCCCGGCCGCCCCAAAGCCCGGTAGAGGCCATAGAGAAGGAACAGGCAGCCAATGCCAGCATAAAAGGCCCCTTCGATGCGCAGGTAGCGTACCCCTTCCTGGATGATCTCCGTCTCCCCCGGCTCGATGAACAGGCCCATAAGGGGCCGGGCAAACAGGCACACCGCCGCAGAAATCACCACACAGAAGCACAGCACCGTCCCCAGCGCCCCCTTCCATCCAGCGTTGATCCGGTCCTCCCGCTGGGCCCCGTAGTTCTGGGCAATGAAGGTAGAGAAGGCATTGCCGAAGTCCTGTACGGGCATGTAGGCAAAGGCGTCGATCTTCACCGCCGCGGCGAAGGCCGCCATCACGGTGGGCCCGAAGCTGTTCACCAGCCCCTGGACCAGTAAGATGCCAAAGTTCATCACCGACTGCTGCACGCAAGTCAAGATAGAGAGGGACGCCACGTCCCCCACCCGCCGCCACCGCAGGCGGAAGCGCCCCTTGGTAGGGCGGAGCTGGGGATGCCGCAGGAGGGTGTAGCCCAAGATGCCCAAACCGGACACATACTGGGCAATGACGGTAGCCTCCGCCGCCCCAGCTACCCCCCGCCCCAGCCCCAGGACAAACCAAAGGTCCAGGGCAATGTTCAGCAGGGCGGAGACTGCCAGAAACAGCAGGGGCACCAGGGAATTGCCCACAGAACGCAGGTAGGAGGCGAAGAAGTTATAGAGGAAGGTGGCAGCAATGCCACAGAAGATGATCTTCAAATAGTCCCGCATCAGCCCCCACACCTCCTCCGGCACATGGAGGAAGCCTTGGAGCAGATCCAGGCAGGCGAAGGACAGCAGATTCAGTACCACCGTCAGGGACGCAATGAGTACAAAGGCAGCGTACACCCCTTCCCGCAGAGCCTCCTCATCCCGCTGTCCAAAGCGGATGGAAAACATGGCCCCGCTGCCCATACACAGCCCCAGAAGGATGGAGGTCAGAAAGGTCATCAGGGTGAAGGAGGACCCCACCGCAGCCAGGGCGTTTTTCCCCAGCAACTGACCCACAATGAGGGTGTCCGCGATATTATAGCCCTGTTGGAGCAGGTCCCCCAGAATCATGGGGACGGCAAAGCCCAGCATGGCACGCATCACAGGACCCTGGGTCAGATCCCTGGTCTGGGCAGCCAAGGCAAGCCCTCCTTTCTGTGCAATTCACGTCCCCAGCACCGCCCGGCACAGCCGTTCCACAGCCTCCGGGATACGCCCCTCTTCCAAACCGGAATAATTCATCACCAGCACATGGGGGCGGCGGTTTTCTTGGGTAAAATAGTACTGGGAGATGAAGGAGAGGCGCAGATCCAGGGCCTGCGCGGCCTGGATGATCTCCTCGTCACTGCGCTGGGTATCCACCTCCAGAAGGAAGTGGAGCCCAGCATTTTCCTCGCTGATCTTGACCCGATCTGCCAGGGCACTTTTCCGCAGCTCCCCCAGGAGCCTATCCCGAAGCCCCCGGTAATGGTTGCGCATCCGGTTGATGTGCTTTTCAAAATAGCCCTTAGAGAGGAAGCGGGCTAGGGTCATCTGCTCCAAACAGGAGACGGTGCCGGAATAAAAGCCCAAGGTCTCATAGAAGCGGGTGACCAGGTGCTCGGGCAGCACCAAGTAGCTGATGCGGAAGGCCGGCGCCAGGCTTTTTGAAAAGGTGTTGATATAAATCACCTTCTCCATCACATCAATGCTCTGTAAGGTTGGAATGGGGCGGCCGGAGAGGCGGAACTCACAGTCATAGTCGTCCTCAATGATGTAGCGGTTCTCCCCCTTGGAGGCCCAGCTCAAAAACTCATACCGGCGGCTCACAGGCATCACTGTCCCTGTGGGAAAGTGGTGGGAGGGGGTAATGTGCAAAATCTCCGCCCCACTCTCCTCTAGCTTCTGGGGGATGATCCCCGCAGCGTCCATGGGGATATGAAAGGTCTGCACGTCGTTCTTCTCATAAATCTTACTCAGGCGTAAGTAGCCTGGGTCCTCCACGGCGTAGCCCCGGCTGCGGCCCAAGAGCTGGATGAGGACACTATAAAGGTACTCTGTCCCCGCCCCCACCACAATCTGTTCCGGGTGGATGGACATGCCCCGGAACTGGTAGAGGTGGTCCGAGATGGCCTGGCGAAGCTGCTGGATACCCCCGGCGGAGGTGTCCGTGAGCAGCGCTGTCTCGTCCTCCCCTGCTGTCACGTCCCGCAGAAGCTTTACCCAAATGGAAAAGGGAAACATCTCCTTGGCCACAGAGCTGCCCACGAAGTCGGCAAAGTAGACCCGCTGGGTGGGCTTCCCCTGGACTGGGGCCTCCCGCCGGGGTGGCAGGGGGGGCGTCTCCCCTTTTTCCAACTCGCACACATAGTACCCCCGTTTGGGCAGGGTATAGAGATAGCCCTCCGCCACCAGCTGGGCATAGGCACTCTCCACGGTGATGGTGCTCACCCCCAGGTTTTTGGCAAAGCTGCGCTTGGAGGGGAGCTTCTCCCCGGACTTCAGTTTCTTTTGCAGGATATCCTGCTTGATGCAGCGGTAGAGATGCTCATACATGCTCTCTGCATCAATGCTTTCAAAGGAATAGGTCAGCAAAATAGAGGCCCCCTTTCCCGGCTGCGGCATGGTGCCGGCGGCGGACTGACCATGTCGGTTTTTGGAAAAATCTGCGTTTTGTCACGATCAGGCGCATTATATCTCTTTTCCTCCCGCTTGTAAAGATGAATTTTGTAGTTTTCCCCCAAGGGCTAGCCCTTGCGGGGGTTTTGCCTTTCGTGTATAATAAAATTGAATCAAAGTATGGGGCTTCCCATGCAAACCCACACAAGTAAGGAGTTTGTCTCTATGAGTGAAGTACGCATCAAAACCTTCAAGCGCGTGTTGGTCGCCAACCGGGGCGAGATCGCCATCCGCGTTTTCCGCGCCCTCAAGGAGCTGGGTATCACCTCGGTGGCCGTCTACTCC
>CAJUCB010000013.1:13840-31683 GCA_910584805.1 uncultured Oscillospiraceae bacterium | reverse complement strand
TTTGGATATCGAAGGCATTCTGAAGATCGCCAAGGAGCACAACATCGACGCCATCCACCCCGGCTATGGCTTCCTGGCAGAAAACCCCAACCTGGTGGAGGAATGCGAGCGCAACGGCATCACCTTCATCGGCCCCACAGTGGAGAGCATGAACGCCATGGGCGACAAAATCTCCTCCAAACAGATCGCCATCGCCTCCCAGGTCCCCATCATCCCCGGTGTGGACCACGCCATGAAAACCTTGGACGAAGCCATCGAGGTGGCCAAGAAGGTGGGCTACCCCATCATGCTCAAGGCCTCCAACGGCGGCGGCGGCCGCGGCATGCGCATCGTCTACAAGGAAGCCGACATGGCCAAGGAGTTCAAGGAGGCCATCGACGAGTCCAAAAAGGCCTTTGGTGACGACCAGGTCTTTATCGAAAAATACCTGCGGGGCCCCAAGCACGTGGAGGTCCAGGTCCTGGCGGACCACTATGGCAATGTAGTCCACCTCTACGACCGCGACTGCTCCGTCCAGCGCCGCCACCAGAAGGTGGTGGAATACGCCCCCGCTTTCTCCGTGCCGGAAAAGACCCGGCAGGAAATTTTTGAAAGCTCCCTGCGCCTGTGCAAGCAGGTGGGCTACCGCAATGCCGGTACCTGTGAATTCCTGGTGGACTTGGAGGGCAACCCCTACTTCATCGAGATGAACCCCAGAATCCAGGTGGAGCACACCGTCACAGAGCTGGTCACCGACGTGGACATCGTCCGCTCCCAAATCCTCATTGCCGAGGGCTATCCCCTGAACTCCCCGGAGATCAACATCCCCTCCCAGGAGTCCATCCAGTGCCACGGCTACGCCATCCAGACCCGTGTCACCTCCGAGGACCCCTCCAACAACTTCCTCCCCGACACCGGCAAGGTCAGCGTCTACCACTCCGGCTCCGGCAACGGCATCCGTCTGGACGGCGGCAACATCTACACCGGCGCAGAGATTTTGCCCTATTATGACTCCCTGCTGGTGAAAATCTGCTCCTTCGACCGTACTTTTATGGGCGCTGTGGCCAAGTCCCGCCGTGCCCTGCGGGAGATCAAAATCCAGGGGATCAAGACCAACATCTCCTTCCTCATCAACGTTATCAACAACCCCACCTTCCAGGATGGGCGCTGCTACACCACCTTCATTGAGGAGACCCCGGAGCTCTTCACCCTCACCCACTCCCTGGACCGGGCCTCCAAAATCCTGGACTTCCTGGGGGACAAGATCGTCAACGTCTCCGCTGGCAACAAGCCCTACTTCGAGGACCGGGTGCTGCCCAAGTTTGACGAGACCATCCCCATCTACGGTGCCAAGGATGAGTTCAAGAAGCTGGGCGCCAAGGGCTTCACCCAGAAAATCCTGGGGGAAAAGCGGCTGTATGTGACAGACACCTCCATGCGTGACGCCCAACAGTCCCTCATCGCCACCCGGATGCGTACCAAGGACATCGTGGGGGCCGCCCGTGCCTCTAACTACGTGTTCCAAAACGCGTTCTCCGTGGAAGCCTGGGGCGGGGCCACTTATGACACCGCTTACCGTTTCCTGAAGGAATCCCCCTGGAAGCGCCTGGAAATCCTCAGTGAGCGGATGCCTAACACCCTGATCCAGATGCTTCTCCGGGCCTCCAATGCCGTGGGCTACAGCAACTACCCCGACAATCTGGTGAAGGAGTTCATTCGCATCTCCGGCATCAACGGCATTGACGTCTTCCGTGTGTTCGACTCCCTGAACTGGATCGAGAACATGAAGATGCCCATTGAGGAAGCCCTGAAAACCGGCAAGATCGTAGAGGGCGCCCTTTGCTACACCGGCGATATCCTCAACCCCAACGAGGTCAAGTACACCCTGGACTACTATGTCAAAAAGGCCCACGAGCTGGAAAATATGGGCGTCCACATCCTGGCCATCAAGGACATGGCAGGCCTGCTGAAGCCCTATGCCGCCCAGAAGCTGGTGGAAACCCTCAAGAGCGAGCTGCATATCCCCATCCACCTGCACACCCACGACACCACCGGTGCCGGCGTGGCCACCGTGCTGAAAGCCGCCGAAGCCGGGGTGGATATCGCGGACCTGGCCATTGAGTCCATGAGCTCCTGCACCAGCCAACCCTCCCTGAATGCTGTGGTGGAAGCCCTCCGGGGCACCGAGCGGGACACCGGCCTGGACTTCGAGGGCTTGGATGAGCTGAGCCGCTACTATGAGCATGTCCGCAAGGTCTATAAGTCCAACGAAAGCGGCATGGTCGCCCCCAACGCCCAGATTTACAAGTATGAGATCCCCGGCGGTCAGTACTCCAACCTCCTGGCCCAGGTCACGGAGATGGGCTCCAAGGACGAGTTTGAGAAGATCAAGGAGCTCTATCGCCAGGCCAACATCCTCTTGGGCAACCTGATTAAGGTCACCCCCTCCTCCAAGGTGGTGGGCGATATGGCCATTTTCATGCTCAAGAACGATCTGACCATGGACAACATCCTCACCGACGGTGTGGGCCTGTCCTACCCCGACTCCGTGGTGGACTTCTTCAAGGGTATGATCGGCCAGCCTGACGGCGGCTTCCCCAAGGAGCTGCAAAAGATTGTTCTGAAGGACATCGAGCCCATCACGGTCCGCCCGGGCACCCTGCTGCCTGATGTAAACTTTGAGGAGATCATCGCCCACCTCAAGGAAAAGTACGACATGTCCGGCTATTCCGACTTCGAGATGGCCCAAAAAGCCGTCAGCTATGCCTTGTATCCCAAGGTCTATGAGGACTACTGCACCCACTTCGAGGCCTATAACGACGTCACCAACCTGGAAAGCCATGTATACTTCTATGGTTTGCGCCAGGGCGAGGAGACCGTGCTCAAGGCGGGCAATGGCCAGGATATCATCATTAAGTTCGACCACATGTCTGATCCGGACAAGGAGGGCTACCGCGTCCTGACCTTCGAGGTCAACGGCGTGCTCCGGGAGCTGAAGGTCTTGGACAAGACCCTGGAAGTCCTGGAGGACCGGAAGCTCAAGGCCGATAAGAACAACCCCTGCCATCTGGGTTCCACCATCCCCGGCACTGTGGAAACCGTCCTGGTGAAGGAGGGCGACGAGGTGAAGGTCAACCAGCCGCTGATGATTGTGGAGGCCATGAAGATGGAAACCACCTTCGTCTCCAAGGTCAACGGCAAGGTGGATAAACTCTATGTGGTCCCCGGCGACCGGGTGAACGCGGAAGATCTGTTGGTTTCCTTCATTTTGGATGAAGAAGAATAACACGTTCTAAGTTCATAATAAAAGAGGGCCTCCCGTATGGGAGGCCCTCTTTTTTAAGGCTCAAACAGGTCACAAAAAGAACTTCGCCGTTTTCAATGAGGGGATATAGCCTGACGCGTTCTGATTCGTGCCTGTGGGCCCAAGCTTTGGGAGGCTTTTTCACATACTGATTCCGAAAAGATAAGAACCCCCGCTGGCCGAAGCCAGCGGGGGTTGATTGCTGTTCAACTCTTATCTTGCAAAAATTACTTCGCAACAGCGTTGATAGCGGCAGACAGTCTCTCGACAGCGACGTCGCAGTCAACAGCACGGATGATCAGAGGAGGCACCATACGGATGATGTTGGAGCCGATAGCGGTGACCAGCAGGTGGTTGTCGATGCAGTGATGCTTGACTTCCACGGAGTTGATGCCGTCTTCCAGCTCGACGCCGACGAACAGGCCGCGATGACGGACAGCCTTGACGTGAGGCATCTTAGCCAGCTTCTCAGCGAAGTAGTCGCCAACGATCTGAGCATTCTTGGGAGCGTCGATGCGCAGCATCTCACGCAGCTGAGCCAGGGAAGCGGCGCAAGCCACAGGATGACCAGCGTAGGTGGAACCATGGGAGCCGGGGGTGAAAGCAGAAGCCAGCTCGTTGGTAGCGCAGACAGCAGCGATGGGCATGCCGCCGCCCATAGCCTTAGCCATGGACACGCCGTCGGGCTTCACGCCGTAGGTCTGATAGCACATGAAAGCGCCGCAACGGCCCCAGCCAGCCTGGACTTCGTCCAGCAGGAACATGATGCCCTTCTCGTCGCAGAGCTTACGGATGCCTTCCATGAACTCCTGGGTTGCGGGGAACACGCCGCCCTCGCCCTGAACAGGCTCGAACATGATAGCGCAGGTGTTGGGAGTGATGGCGTCAGCGAAAGCCTGCACGTTGTTGTACTCGGCATACTTAAAGCCGACGGGCAGGGTGCCGAAACCGACCTGGATGGCGGACTCGGGCTGACCGGTAGCGGTCATGGCGCCCAGGGTACGGCCGTGGAAGGACTTCTTAGCGGTGATGATCTCGAAATGCTCGGGACCATGATGGTCAACACCGTACTTACGAGCCATCTTGATCATGGCCTCGTTGGCCTCGGAACCGGAGTTCTGATAGATGATCTTGTCCATGCCAGCGGCCTCGCAGATCTCCTTGGAGAGGATGGCCTGGGGAATGGTGTACGGATAGTTGAAGGTGTGCATGACGTCCTGAACCTGGTCGATGACAGCAGCAACGACCTTGGGGTTACAGTTACCCAGGGAGTTAACAGCGATACCTGCATAGAAGTCCAGGTAGGGCTCACCGTTCTCGTCATACATATAGATGCCCTCTGCATGGTCGCAGACGAAGTCCATACGCTCATAGGTCTCGATCATGTACTTTTTGACCTGGGCCTTCAGTTCAGCGGCGCTCATGCCAGTGTCTTTCAGTCTCATAATAGATTTCCTCCCATTCAAATATAAAAATAATTTAGGGATCCGCTGGCTCCGGCGTTCCGAAACCAGTATTCGCGACAGCTCTCCACTAGGTAGACAAGCTGTTGTGAATCTTAAGAATACGGGACTTAACATCGGTTGTCCTGTAACTTGTGAACATAATAACATCATTTTCTCAAAAATGAAATACACCTTTTGCACAAATTATTCCAGCATATTTCCTGCAAAAACAGCCAGGTTTATGCAAGAAATCCTGCACTTTTTGTCGCAATTTCTCCCTTCGTTTTTGTTTTCCCGGAAAAAAACAGGTTTTAATTCTTAGAAAACCCTCTTTTGTCCACTTTTTTTGTCTTAGCCCGGGAGTTTTCTGTCTCCTTTGGTCATTTTGCCCTTCGGCATTTTGCACAATCCATTTTTTCACCCGCCCCTATTTCTCCCTTTCTCCCGCCGGGACATCCTTCCGCGTTGCTTTTCCCCACGCTTCTTGTTACAATGGTAGCAAATAAACTGGAATGCAAAGGATGTGACATACATTGGAACTGGAACAAGTCACCCATGTGGACAATGTCCGCCTCTCTGATGACGGGCAGGCAGTGCGGATTCTGGACCAGAGCCTGCTGCCCAATCAGACGGTCTATTTGGAGCTGTCTACCCCAGAGGAACTTTATGAGGCCATCGCCAGCCTACGAGTCCGAGGGGCCCCCGCCATTGGGATTTTCGCCGCCTACGCCCTGTATGTGCTGGCCCTTCAAAGCAAGGCCCCCCACTACGCCCCGTTCCTGGAGGAGTGCCAGCGCCACCGGGACTACCTCAACGCCTCCCGTCCCACAGCGGTGAACCTGCGCCACGCCCTGGACCGGATGGTGGCGGTGGCAGCCTCTATGCCCTGCATGGACGTGGCCTCCATCCAGGATGCCATGCGGGAAGCGGCCCTGGCCATCCACCGGGAGGATATTGAGATGTGCCGGGCCATCTCGGAATACGGCCTCTCTCTGGTGAAGGCGGGGGACGGCATCCTCACCCACTGCAACGCGGGGCCTCTGGCCACCTCCCGCTATGGCACCGGCCTGGGCCCCCTCTTCCTGGCCAAGGAGCGGGGCATCCCCCTCCACGCCTGGTGTGACGAGACCCGCCCCCTGCTCCAAGGCGCCCGGCTCACCGCCTATGAGCTCCAACGGGCAGGGGTGGACTGCACCCTGATCTGCGACAACATGGCTAGCCTGGTAATGAAGGAGGGAAAGATCAACGCCTGCTTCGTGGGCTGCGACCGGGTGGCCCGGAACGGGGACACCGCCAACAAGATCGGCACCTCTGGGGTGGCCATCCTGGCCAAGCACTACGGCATCCCCTTCTACGTGCTGGGCCCCTCCTCCACCATCGACTTCTCCTGCCCCGACGGAGACCATATCCCCATTGAGCTGCGCAGCGGGGAGGAAATCAAGGAGAAGTTTTTCGCCGCCCCCTCCGCCCTACCGGAGGTAACGTGCTACAACCCCGCCTTTGATGTCACCGACCATAGCCTCATCACCGCCATCGTCACGGAGAAGGGTATCTGTTACCCTCCCTTTGCCGAGAGCTTTGCCCAGCTCTTTGGGCCCCGTTGGAAGGAGGCCTCCCTATGAGCCACTACATCAGCGACCACCAGGCCCGGCAAGAAATCCTCTCTGCCGCCCTGCGGCTCTACCAGCGGGGGCTGGTGGCTGCCAACGACGGCAACCTCAGCCTCCGGGTGGGCGGCAACGCCCTGTGGGTGACCCCTTCTGGGGTATCCAAGGGGGCCCTGAGGGAGGAAATGCTGGTAAAGCTGGATATGGAGGGACAGGTGCTGGAAGGCCACTGGAAGCCCTCCTCCGAATCCAAGCTGCACCTGCGCATCTATCAGGAAAACCCGGAGGTCCGGGCTGTGGTTCACGCCCACCCCCCTGCCGCTACCGCCTTTGCCGCAGCAGGCATCCCCTTGGACAAGCCTGTCCTGCAAGAGGCAGTGGTCCAGTTGGGGGCAGTGCCCCTAATCCCCTTTGCCCTGCCAGGAACCCAAGCGGTGGCCGACGGTGTGGCCCCCCATTGCCGGAGCTGCCGGGGGGCCCTGCTGGAATACCATGGGGCCGTGACCTGGGGGGCCACCATGGAGCGGGCCTGGTTCCGCATGGAAAGCCTGGAACAGCTGGCCCAAGTGACCCTGCACTTGAACGCCCTGAACTGTACACGGGTGATGCCGGAATCCACGGTGCGGGAGCTGGAAGGCCTGCGGGAGGCTTGGGGGCTCCATCCCTTCCGTTGATGGCCCGAACCTCCCCACAAAAAAGACTAAAAAGCGGAGGGCCATCCCTCCGCTTTTTGCATCTCTTATTTCTTTGCCTGGAAGATATTCAAATCCGTCAGGCTCATGGTCTGGGTATAGGGGTTCACTAGGTCGTTGATCAGGGTCAAGGCTTCCTCTGGATAGAGCTGATAACACCAGTCCACATCCCTGTATTTCACCGTACCATCCCCTGGCAGGGTGCCCCCTTGGACCCCTGTGCCCAAATCCAAGCTCAGAGCCTGGCTGGCGAACCAGGCCATATTGGTGGCACTGAGGTTGGTTTTCACATTGTCCTGGAATATCTTCAAATAGTCATTGACCTTGGTGATGCTGGACCAGGAAACAACCTTTTTTGCCACGGTCTTCATCACGTTCTGGATGGTCTCCGAGCGCTGGACATCCCCCAAGGGGTAGCCAGTGCCATCAGGATTCTTTCGGAAGCGGCAAATCTCCATAGCCTGTTGGCCGGTCAAGTGCTGCATCCCCGGCTGGTAGTAAATTTCCAGGTCCTGGGTGTAGTCCTCATAATACATCTCCACCGGGACATCAAAGTCAATGCCCCCCACGGCGTCCACCAGTTGAATGAAGCCGTTCAGGTCGATCTCCACCGTGAAGTCGATGGGGATCCCCAGCAGCTCCGTCACCACCCGCTCCAAGTTTTCAATGCCACCATGATAGGAGGCATTGATCTTCGGATAGTCCTCCTTGACCAGGGTATCCCTGGGAACTGAGAGCATCCCCAGCTTCTGGTTTGGCACGTCATAGGTGACCACCATGATGGCGTCGGCGTTGCCGCTCTCCTGGTCGGGGCAGGTGAGCAGGAAGGTATAGGTCTGCTCCCTGCGTGGATAGAGGCCGCCGCCCACCCTGGGGGCCACGCCCTCTTGCATCTGCTGGTTCCCGATGTTGTCCGCGGGAATCTCCGGGGCAGGCAGGACGACTTTATAGACGCCGTAACACACCACAATCACCGCCGCCAAAATCACAACGGTGCCGTAGATGGCCTTTAAGACTCCGTGTCCCTTTTTCTTTCGTTTCTTCTTCCTGGGCCCATTCCCCCCTGGGGCGGGGCCGGAGGACGAGGCGCGGTGCTGTCCGCCCCCCCGGTAGGGCCCATCCTCCCAGCTGTCGTAAGCACTGCGGCTCTCCCCTCTGCGCCGGGGCTGGTCGTCATAGGACAGCCACTCATAGTCCAGTTCTGACTGTTGATTCCTGTTCTGCCCATCTATATTTCGGTTCGGATACCTGCCCTGGGAGTCTCTCGACCCGCCAGAGGGGCGGTTCCGGTGATAATCATTTGGAGTTTGAGCCAAAATCGGGTCCTCCTTTTACTCCTCTTACGCAAGAATGCGCCTGTATCCCCGTGGTGTCCCACGTTATAATTTTAATCATTATACATAAAGGAAGGTTTTTCGGCAAGGCCCCAGGGGAAGTTTTTCCATTGTTTATAATTCCTTCACATTTTCCCCAACATCGCCATATACACGATACCTTATCCTCAAAAGGCCGGCACTATGCCTCCTGGACGGGCATTGGCGGGGCGTCCCTTCTATTGTTTGCAAATCCCTCCATATTTTTTCATGAATTTGACCCAAGCCCCTTGCAAGCATCCCCCCGGCGTGGTATAATAATCGTGTTTTCAAGATGGAAGTATAAGAGAGTGGGGCTTGCCCCGCTCTTTCTTTATGGAGGTTTCTCATGTCTAAGATCACTGAACTGGTGACTGACCTGGCCCGACCCGTGGTGGAGGACAACGGCTGCTCCCTGTGGGATGTGGAATATCTCAAAGAGGCCGGGAGCTGGTACCTGCGCCTGTATATCGACAAGGAGGGCGGCGTGTCCATTGACGACTGCGAGGCCGTCAGCCGCGCCGTGGACCCCCTGCTGGACGAAGCCGACCCTATCCAGGACGCCTACACCTTTGAGGTCTCCTCCGCTGGCGCCGACCGGCCCCTGAAAAAGCCGGAGCATTTCGCCGCCTACCTGGGGGCCCAGGTGGACGTGAAGTTCTACCAGGCGGTAAACGGCCAAAAGAGCTGCACCGGCACCCTGATGGGCTATGACGGCGGGGATGTGGTCCTGGATCTGGACGGGGAACAGGTGACCCTGCCCAAGAAAGACGTGGCCGTTGTGCGCCTGCACCTGAGTTTTTGAACCCCTTTGACCCTTCAGATATAGTTTATGCAATTGCAATGAGGAGAATATTTCGCCATGGCTAAAAGATCAGCGAAAGCAGCAAAGAGCAACGAGCTAGACGGCGCAGAATTTTTCGCCGCCATCGCCCTCATCGAACAGGAAAAGGGCATCCCTAAAAGTTATATGATGGAGAAGATCACCCAGGCCCTGATTACCGCCTATAAGCGGGACCACGAGGGCATCACTGACAATGTGATGATCGACGCCAACGAGGCCGCCGGCACCGTCCGTATGTTTGTCAAAAAAGACGTAGTGGAAGAAGTGGATAACCCCTATACGGAGATTTCCCTCACCGAAGCCCGGGCCAGTCTCCCCACCGCCCAGATCGGCGACGTGGTGCGCATGGAGATCAAACCCCGCAACTTTGGCCGCATCGCCGCTCAGACCGCCCGCCAGGTGATTATCCAGGGGATGCGTGAGGCGGAGCACAACATGATCTATGACATGTTCAGCTCCAAGGAACACGAAATGCTCCTGGGCACTGTCACCCGGGTGGACCCCCGCAACGGGGCCGTGTCCCTGCGCATTTCCAGCAACGGTGAGACCACCGACGCCTACCTCTCCCCCTCCGAGCAGGTCCGGGGGGAGGTCATCCGGGAAGGGGAGCGCATCAAGGTCTATGTGGTGGAGGTCCGCCGGGCCAGCCGGGGCCCCCAGGTGCTCATCTCCCGGACCCATCCGGGGCTGGTAAAGCGCCTGTTCGAGCTGGAAGTGCCGGAAATCTACGACGGCACCGTGGAAATCCGCTCCATCGCCCGGGAGGCCGGGAGCCGCACCAAAATCGCGGTGTGGTCCGCCGACGAGAACGTGGACCCCATCGGCGCCTGCGTAGGCCCCAAGGGCCAGCGGGTGAACAACGTGGTGGCGGAGCTGCTCAACGAAAAGGTAGATATCATCAAATACAACGACGACCCGGCGGTGTACATCGCCGCCGCCCTCTCCCCTGCCGACGTGCTCTCCGTCGTCCCCAGGGAGGAGAGCAAGAGCTGCCGGGTGATGGTCCCCGACGACCAGCTCTCCCTGGCCATCGGCAAGGAGGGCCAAAACGCCCGCCTGGCCGCCAAGCTCACCGGCTATAAAATCGACATCAAGTCCCAGTCCTCCGCCCACGAGTGGGAGGAAGAGGACGCCGCTGCCGCCGCCGAAGCCGCCCTGGCCGAGGCCCAGGCAGCCCTGGAAGAGGACGACAGCTTCCCCGAGGAAGACGGTCTGGAAGCAGACCTGGCGGACAGCATGACGGCTGGCCCTGCTGATCCCGAGGAAGATTCCCGCGAAGCTGAACCAGCCGTGGGCACCGAGGCCCCCGCCACCGACTCGGAGGCGGAAATGCTGGAAGAGGACAGCCCCGAGGCTGAGGACAGCGCAGCCCCAGCAGAGGTGTCCCAGCCGGAGGAAGAGAACAGCGAAGATACCCTGTAAGAACCCCAGGCGGCTTATCCGCCTGTTGGTTACGATAAAAAAGGAGGCGTCCCCATGCCAAAAAAAATCCCATTGCGGCAATGCCTTGGCTGCCGGGAAATGAAGCCCAAGCGGGAGCTGATCCGGGTGGTCCGCTCTCCCCAGGGGGAGATTTCCTTGGACTTCCACGGCAAACAGCCCGGCCGGGGCGCTTACCTCTGCCCTGACCCCAGCTGCCTGAAGAAGGTGCGCAAGTCCAAAGCCCTGGAACGCGCCTTCAGCCTCCCCATCCCCGGGGAGGTCTACGATGCGCTAGAGGGCCAGATGGAAGGGGGCGGCACGGATGGATAGCATGACCTCCCTTCTGGGCCTGGCGCTCAGAGCGGGACGGCTTGCCGTGGGGGAGGAGCCAGTCGGGGCGGCCTGCCGGGCGCACAAAGCGTACCTGCTGCTGCTGGCCTGCGACGCTGCGGACAACACCATCCGCCGGGCTCACCAGTTCACCCAAGCCGTAAAGACCATAACCCTGCCCCTGCCCCTGCCCCTGGACAAGACGGCCCTGGGGGCCTGCCTGGGCCGGAAGAGCTGCGCCATGGTGGCCCTCACCGACGTAGGTCTGGCCGCCTCGGTGGCGGAAAAGCTGGCCCAGTTAGACCCAGAGGCCTACGGCCAGGGGAGAGATACCCTGGCCCAGTGGGCCGCCCGGGCCAAACAGCGCCGCAAAGCGACCCAGGCCCGGAAGAAACGTCCCAGCCAAGGGAAGCAGGAGAAGAAAAAGTGATCCCGGCCTTTCAAGGGCCGGTGAGGCATAGGCCGCAGGCCAGAGCGCCCAGCGGCCATAACGGAGGTGGCTTATTTGAGTTTTGAAAAATATCGTGTGCATGAGGTAGCCAAGGATTTTGGGAAGCAGACCAAGGACATCACCCAAATCCTCAGCACGTACGCTACCACGCCCAAGAACCACATGCAGGTGCTGGAGGACAAGGAGCTCTCCATCATCTTTGAGTATCTCACCCAGCATAACCAGGTGGAAAGCCTGGAAACCGTCTTTGCCAACGCCCCCGCCCCCAAGCCCAAGGCAGCCAAGGGCGACAGCGGCAAGGGCAAGGATAAGGCCGAGGGCAGCAAGGACGGCAAGGGCAAATCCGCCCCCAAGGGCGGCAAGAATGCCCCCAAGGCCGAACCCACCAAGGACAAGGCAGCCCGCCAGAACCAGGGCAACGCCCCCAAGGCGGAGGCCCCCCAGCCCCAGAAGCCCACCACCCGCGTGCCGGAAAAGAAGCTGGTGGACACCCGCAAGGGCGGCGACGTCAACCTGGACAAATACGACGAAAAGCTGGAAAAGCTGGCCCCGGAACGGGCCAACCGGATGCAGAGCGGCAAGCAGAAGATCCAGAACCGGGGCAACCAGCGCCGGGGCGGGAACTTTGGCAACAAGCGCCGCCAGGAGGAGCAGGAGAAGATGCGCCGGCTCCAATTGGAGATCGCCAAAAAGACTCCCCTCACCGTGAAAATCCCCGACGAGATCGGCGTGGGCGAGCTGGCCTCCCGGATGAAAAAGACCGGAGCAGATGTGGTAAAGTGCCTCATCAAGAACGGCGTCATGGCCTCCCTCAGCGATATCATCGACTTCGACACCGCCGCCATCATCGCCGAAGAGCTGGGCTGCAAGGTGGAGAAGGAAGTCATTGTCACCATTGAGGAAAAGCTCATCGACACCGCCGAGGATAAGGAAGAGGACCTGGTCTCCCGGGCCCCCGTGGTGGTGGTCATGGGCCACGTGGACCACGGCAAGACCTCCCTGCTGGACTATATCCGCCATTCCCAGGTCGCCGAGGGCGAGGCCGGCGGCATCACCCAGCACATCGGCGCCTATCAGGTGGAGGTGAAGGGCAAGCCCATCACCTTCCTGGACACCCCTGGCCATGAGGCCTTCACCGCCATGCGTGCCCGGGGCGCCATGATTACCGACATCGCCATCCTGGTGGTGGCTGCCGACGACGGCATCATGCCCCAGACGGTGGAGTCCATCAACCACGCCAAGGCCGCAGAAATCCCTGTGATCGTGGCCATCAATAAAATGGATAAGCCCGAAGCCAACCCCGACCGGGTGAAGCAGCAGCTCACCGAATACGGCCTGGTCACAGAGGAATGGGGCGGCGACACCATCTGCTGCCCCATCTCCGCCAAAACCGGTATGGGCGTCGACAGCCTGTTGGAGATGGTGGCCCTCACCGCTGAAATGCGGGAGCTGAAAGCCAACCCCAACCGCTCCGCCCACGGCGCGGTGATCGAAGCCCGCCTGGACAAGGGCCGCGGCCCCATCGCCACCCTGCTGGTGCAAAAGGGCACCCTCCACCAGGGGGATGTCATCATTGCCGGGACTGCCGTAGGCCGTGTCCGCGCCATGACCGACGCCAAAGGCCGGAAGATCAACCTGGCCGGTCCCTCCGTCCCTGTGGAGATCACAGGCATGGGCGAGGTCCCCGGCGCCGGGGACGACTTCCACGCCGTGGCCGACGAGCGTATGGCCCGGGAATTGGTGGAGCAGCGTAAGCATGAAAACAAAATGGCCGCCAGCGCCGGAAGCCAGAAGGTCACCCTGGACGACCTGTTCTCCCAGATTCAGCAGGGTGAGCTGAAGGACCTGAACATCATCGTCAAGGCCGATGTCCAGGGCTCCGCCGAGGCCATCAAGACCTCCCTGGAAAAGCTGAGCAACGAGGAGGTCCGGGTGCGGGTCATCCACTGCGCCGTGGGTGCCATCAACGAATCCGACGTCATGCTGGCCTCCACCTCCAACGCCATCATCGTGGCCTTCAATGTCCGCCCCGATGCCGCCGCCAAGGACTCCGCCGCCCGGAACAAGGTGGATATGCGGATGTACCGGGTCATCTACGACTGCATCAACGAGATGGAATCCGCCATGAAGGGCATGCTCTCCCCCAAGTTCAAGGAAGTGGCCTTGGGCAGCGTGGAGGTCCGGGAGGTCTACAAGATCACCGGCGTGGGCATCGTGGCCGGATGCTACGTCACCGACGGCAAGGTCCTGCGCTCCGCCCAGCTTCGTCTGGTGCGGGACGGCATCGTGATTCACGAGGGCAACGTGGCCTCCCTCCAACGCTTCAAGGATTCTGTGAAGGAAGTGGCCCAGGGCTACGAGTGCGGCATCAGCATTGAGAAATACAGCGACATCAAGGTGGGCGACATCATTGAAGCCTTCGTGATGGAGCAGATCGAGGTGTGATCCTATGGCCTCCAATCGAATCGGACGCATCAACGAGGAGATCCAACGGGAGCTCAGCGACCTGCTGCGCTCGGTGAAGGACCCACGGGTCCACGGCCTGGTGTCCATCGTCCGGGTGGACACCACCCCGGACCTCCACTACGCGAAAATATACGTCAGTGTCCTGAACAAGGAGGACGGCAAGGAGGTCTTGAAGGGCCTGCGCTCGGCTGGGGGCTACCTGCGCCGGGAGCTGGGGAGGGCCCTCTCCCTGCGCCACACCCCGGAGCTGATCTTCCAGGAGGACGACTCCATTGACCAGGGCGCACATATCCTAAAACTGCTCAACGACATTGAGCGCAAGGAGGCGGGGGAGCACCATGACTGAGCGAGAAGCCGCCGCCCTCCTGGGCGGGCTAGAGGACGTGCTCATCCTCACCCACCGCCGCCCGGACGGGGATACCATCGGCTGTGCCGTGGCCCTGTGCCTGGCCCTGCGGCAGTTGGGCAAGGCCTCTTACGTCCTTCCCAACGAGGACGCCCACCATCTCTTTGACCCCTATTTTGAAGGGGTGCTGGCCCCAAAAGGCTTTGTGCCCAAACAGGTGGTCAGCGTGGACACCGCCTCCCTGGGGATGCTCCCCAAAAGCGCCAAGCCCTACCAGGACAAGATTGTCTTGGCACTGGACCACCACGGCTCCAACGAGGGGTATGCGCAAAACAACTGTGTAGACCCCAGCTGTGCTGCCTGCGGGGAACTGCTGTTTCGTATCTTCGGCCTTTTGAACGTCTCCATCACCCCGGAGATTGCCCTTCCCCTGTATATGGCCATCGCTACGGATACGGGCTGTTTCGTCTACTCCAACACCACCCCCCAGACCCACCGCATTGCCGCCGCGCTTATGGAATCCGGCTGTGATACCCAGTGGGTGAACAAGCGCCACTTCCGAATCAAGAGCCGTACCCGTATCCTGGTGGAGAGCCGCCTGGTGGAGGAAATGGACTTGGAGGAGGAGGGCACCTTGGCTTTTGCCTACGTCACCCAGGCCCTTGTCCAGGACTTAAAGGCCACCGAGGAGGATTTGGACGACATCTCCTCCTTCATCGGCCTGCTGTCCGGGGTAGTAAATGCTGTAACCCTTAAGGAGCTGCCAAAGGGGGGCTGTAAGGTCTCCCTGCGCACCGACGGGAAGAGCCTCAACGCCTCCGCCGTCTGCGCCCGCTTTGGCGGGGGTGGCCATCCAGCGGCGGCAGGGTGCATGATCCCCGGCTCCCCCAAGGAGGTCCACGACGCCCTGATGGAGGCCATCCAGGCGGTGCGCCATGGCTAACGGCATCCTCATCATCGACAAGCCCGGGGACTGGACCTCCCATGACGTGGTGGCCAAGCTCCGGGGGCTTCTCCATGAGCGGCGCATCGGCCACGCAGGAACCCTAGACCCCATGGCTACCGGTGTCCTGCCGGTGTTTGTGGGGCGGGCCACCCGGGCGGTGGAGTTCGCCGCGGAACGGGAGAAGGAATACCTGGCCACCCTGCGCCTGGGGACTGTCACCGACACCCAGGACATCACCGGCACCATCCTCTCCACCCAATCCATCACCGCGACACGGGAGGCGGTGGAGGAAGCCCTAGCGGGCTTTCGGGGGGACATCCAACAGGTCCCGCCCATGTACTCCGCCATCAAGCGGGAGGGGAAAAAGCTCTACGAGCTGGCCCGTCGGGGCCAGGAGGTGGAGCGGGCTCCCCGGCCCATCACCATTCACGAACTGGAACTGCTGGACCAGCCCTCCCCCACGGACTTCACCCTCCGGGTGCTGTGCTCCAAGGGGACCTATGTGCGCACCCTCTGCCACGACATTGGACAGGCCCTGGGCTGCGGTGGCACCCTGGCCGCCCTGCGGCGGACCCGTTCGGCAGGTTTTTCCCTAAACGAGGCTGTAACCTTAGAGCAGGTGGCCCAGGCAGAGGATCCCACCGCCCTACTGCTGCCGGTGGACAGCTATTTCGCCGGCCATCCCATCCTCCTTTTGAAAGAGGGCGCGGCGGAGAAGCGGCTGCGCAACGGCAGCCCCCTCTCCCTGGACGGGCGCGACGGAACCTATCGGGTTTACAGCTCCCGGCAGGAATTCCTGGCCCTGGCCCGGCTAGAGCGGGGCCGTCTGACAACCATCAAGAGCTTTTTCGAGGTGTAACTATGGACGAGCAAACACGAGTCATTGCCCTGGGCTTTTTCGACGGGGTCCACAAAGGCCACGGCGTATTGCTGCACCGGACCGCCGAGGTGGCCGAGGCCACAGGCGCTGTCCCCGCTGCTTTTACCTTCGACCCCCATCCCCAGGACGTGATCCTGGGCAAGCCCACGCCCCTGATCTCCTCCCCGGAGGACCGGGCAGACCTGATGCGCCGCTATTATGGCATCCAGGACGTGATCGTCCAGCCCTTCACCCCGGACTTCATGAAGCAGCCCTGGCGGACTTTTTTAGAGGAAACCTTGGTGCGTGACCTACACGCCGTCCACCTGGTGGCCGGACACGACTACCACTTTGGCTATAAGGGGGAGGGCAACCCCCAGCGCTTGCAGGAGACCTGCAAGGAGCTGGGCATTGGCTGTGACATCATCCCCAAGGTGGAGCAGGACAGCATCACCGTCTCCTCCACCTATATCCGCTCCCTCATCGCCCAGGGGGAAATCCAGCGGGCCAACGAGTTTTTAGGGCATCCCTATACCCTCAGCGACCATGTGTCCCACGGGAAGAAGCTGGGCACCACCCTGGGCTTCCCCACGGTGAACCTGAAACTGGGACAGAACGTCCTGGCCCCGGCCAAGGGGGTCTATGCCACCAGGGTCCGGCTGGAGAACGGGGACGAACACATCGCCGTCACCAACGTGGGCAACCGCCCCACGGTGGACGACGGGCTGGAGTTGACCATCGAGGGCTTCATCCTGGACTTTGACGGGGACCTCTACGGGCAAAAAATCCAGATGGAGTTTTACGAATACCTCCGGGAGGAGCGCAAGTTCCCCTCCTTCGACGCCCTCAAGGCGGAGATCGCCCACAATGTGGAGCAGACCAGAGCGTATTTTGCCAAACACGGCTGAGTGCAAACAAATAAAACAGGTCCTCAAAAGGCTGTTTCTTGACTGCCTTTTGAGGACCTGTTTTTTATCCATTACGATATGGATTTCCCCAATGCGTAAGCATCCTTGATCTCACTTCGCCCTGCGATATCCCCCACGTCCATCACACCGCCGCAGAGGACCTTCCCCAGGTTCTCCCATTGCAGGTGCTCCATGAGATGGTCATAGTACAGGACCACATCGTCAAAGCCATTGCCCTCCGCCGCCATCAGCAGGGCGCAGGAGCGGCCGTTCCCCCGAAGGAGATTGCCCTCCGCCTCCTCCAGGGCGAACAGCCGGTCCAGGGCCGTTTTCAGTTGGCCGCTCAGGCTCCAGTAATACAGCGGGGACGCCAGCACGATCACGTCACAGTCTCGCACCGCCGGGTATAGCTTCTCCATGCCGTCCCGCTGCACGCAGGGATACTCCTTGCCGCTATGTCCGCCAAAACAACCCTTGCAGCCGTGGATTTCCAAATCCCCCAGGAAAAGCTCCGTCACCTGATGTCCGGCGCTCTCCGCCCCCTCCCGGAACGCCTGCACCAAGGTGCTTGTGTTCCCCTTCTTTCGGGGGCTGCCATTCAAAATAACGATATTCCTGCTCATAAAGCTATACCTCCCGTATTTGTGGAGCTTGACGTACCCCCACAGTCAATGATATGATTGTAACAAGAACAGAACAAAAATCAAGTACGCACCTTTAGGTGTGATACTTACCCAAAGGAAAGCGCCTCTACCATGCTGGAACGATGCATTGCACAGGAACACCTGGGGGACACAGGCTTCAGTTACACCCTGTCCCTGATCCCTATTGGGGATGCCCTGTGTGAATGGGGGACAACAACCGGCCTTGAACCCCAGGATTCCTCATCCCC
>CAJUCB010000013.1:0-13830 GCA_910584805.1 uncultured Oscillospiraceae bacterium | reverse complement strand
TCTATAGCACATTTTTCTCTCTCCCCCATACAATGGGGACAGAGAGGAGTCGAGTACCTATGTCCCAGACATTCAGCAACGTTACGAAAACCTATTTGAGCAACTTCTATGAGATCTTGGATCAGATGGAGGAGGGGATGACCAGCGCGGCCCTGCGGGACAGCGTCTCCTATAACTTCATCGTCCAGATGATCCCCCATCACCAGGGGGCCATAGAAATGGCCCAGAATATCCTGCACTACACCACCTTCGTCCCCCTTCAGGAGGTAGCCCAGGGTATCATCCAAGAGCAGAACCAGAGCATTGCCGCCATGGAAGCCGCCTTGGAGCACTGCATGGCCTGCACCAGCAGCCCCCAAGACCTGGGGCTCTACGCCCGTCAGTTCGAGCAAGTCAGCCGCCAAATGTTCTGCCGGATGGCCCAGGCCAAAGCCACCAACGACATCAACGCCAACTTCATCCGGGAGATGATCCCCCACCACCAGGGGGCCATCCAGATGGCGGACAACGCCCTGCGCTTCCCCCTGTGCGAGGAATTGCAGCCCATCCTTCAGTCCATCATCCGTTCCCAGAGTGCGGGAATCCGGCAGATGGAGCGCTTGCTGTCCATGCTCACCAAGGGGCAAAAATAGGGAAACATAGCCGCCGGCAGGATGCCCGAACCGCCTCCTGCCGGCGTTTTTTCATGCAAGTGGACCTGCCGGATGTATTTTTCCTCTTGACAATTCAGTTAGCCTATGCTAATATCTCTGTATACCAGTTAGCATCAACTAACTAGATTGGAGTGTTCTCAAATGAAGAAAGCAACAATTATCTTTGGCAGCACCACCGGTAACACAGAGGCGGTGGCCAACAAAATCGCAGAAACCATGCAAGGCTATGATGTTCAGGTGGTCTATGTCACTGACGTGAAGGACGACAGCGTCGTGGCAGAGTCTGACCTGGTTTTGTACGGCTGCTCCACCATGGGCCTGGGCGAGCTGCAAGAGGATTTCATCCCCTACTATCAGGACAGGATGACCCCCGCATTGCTCAAGGGGAAAAATGTAGCCGTCTTTGGCCTGGGAGACAAGGAAAATTATGAGGATTATTTCTGCTGGGCCGCGGACATTCTGAGCAAAAAAGTCACGGAGTGCGGTGGAAATCTGGTCTGCCCCGTCCTGAAGGTGGATGGAGAACCAGAGGACAACACCGACGCTGTGGTTGCGTGGGCAAGCGGACTGTAAGCTGTACCACCGGCCTGCAGGCATAGTTTCTACAGGACCTTGATACGCTAAGGGCCGGCAGCTTTGCTGCCGGCCCTGACTTGTTTACTGCGCGCTCTGTCTCTGGGCGCTGAACTTCTGTTTCACGGTGTTGATTTTCTTCTGCTCCACCTGCTGGGTAGGATACCAGCCCATGTCGGTCATCTCATCGTAGATGCTGTCCTGCATGTTTAGGGAGGCATTCAGGGCCGTCTGGAAGGCCTGGTGTACGTTCTCCGTACCGGACTCGATGGTGCCGTGGAGGAAAAGGTCGCAGCCGCCCTTCTCCAATAAGAGGATGTTCTCCATCAGGTTTTTGTCGTTCACTGTCCGTCCCTCCCTTACAGCAGGTCATAGAAGCTCTGGAAGAGCTGCTGGTGCTTCTTGGCCATGTCCTCCACGCAGGCGCGGAGCTTGGCATTTTTCAGGTCTTGGGCCGTCTGCTTGCACTGTGTTTGGAAGTACTGCTCATGGCCCAGGGCATCTTCCACATACAAAAGTTCCTTTTCGGTCATGCTTTATCACCTCAGGAGCTAGTTTGGCGCAGGCAGGGGAGATTATGCAGTGCGTTCCAAAAAGTTTTTTGAACCGTCAAACCCCTTCTCCCAAAAACAGAGCGGTGAGGGCCTCCTGCCCCTCCTGGGTGAGGGTCCAGCGCCCCTCTATGTAGGCCCAGGGCAGCACCAAGCTGGTCTCCACCGCCGGGGCCGCGTGGATGGCTTTTACCAGGTCCACCCGGAGCTGCCGCCCCAGCTCTTCCTTGGGCAGGGTAGCCAGGTCGGAGAGCTGAGCCCGGTCCTGGGACTCCAACCACCCCACCAGCGCCTTGCCCGTGGGCTTGATGGTGAAACGCACGGTCACATCGGCGGCAGTCTCCCCTTCGTTGAGGGCCACCTGCTCAATGCGGTAATCAAACTCGGCCATGGCCGCCTGGATCAGGGCCTGGGGGTCTATGGTGTAGTCCTCTAGGGACACCACCGTCTCCGACCCCAGGCCCCCCATGGTGCCCCGGCTCAGGGCTTTGATCCGTTCCAGCTCCTGGGTGACCCCCGCCCGGAGCTGGTCCTCCGCCGGCTCTGGTACCTGGGCCGCTTCCGGTGCCTCCCCACCACAGCCGCTGAGGACAAGCAGGGTGACAGCCAGGGTGGCCATTCCCTTCCACACATACTTCATAGGCGTTTCCTCCTCTGGTAAAGTATGGAAGGCATTTTACCAGAGGAGGCCCACAGAACCTAGGGAATTTTATCTGGGGGCGTTAGGGGGGCGGTGGTCCCTGGAATAGTGGAGGGTCCCCCCGGCGTCCGCCGTTTTGGAAAAGGCGAACTTCTGCTTGGCGTACAGCCCCCCATAGCCGGAGAACAGGAAGCTGGCGGACACCGCCAAAAGGAAGCCCCCGGCGTTGCAGAAGGAGAACACCTCAAAGCTCAGCACCAGGGCGGTGAGGGGACAGTTGGTCACGGCGCAAAACAGGGCGATCATCCCCACCGCAGCGGCGTAGTGGGCAGGCAGGCCCAGCAAGGGGCCAACGGCACAGCCAAAGGCCGCGCCAATGGCGAAGGAGGGGACAATTTCTCCCCCCTTCAGCCCCGCCCCCAAGGTCAGGGCGGTGAAGAAGAGCTTCAACAAGAAGTCCAGAGGATGGCCCTCCCCCCGGTTGATGGCGGCGGCAATGATGCCCTCCCCGGTGCCCAAATACAGCTTGGTGCCCATCAGCAGGGTCAGCACCACCACCACGCTCCCCCCGGCCAGTACCCGGAGGTAGGGGTTGGGCAGCAGCCGTTCCAGCCCGGTGCGTATCCCGGAAAAAGTATAGCACACCAGGATACTCAGCAGGCCGCAGGCAGCGGCCAGAATCAAAACCTGGCCATAAAAAAGCAAATCCGCGCCGGGGGAATGGATGTAAAAATTCACCCCCCGGCTGCCCAGGGTCCGGGCCACGGTCTTGGCGGTGAGGGAGGCCACCACGCAGGGAAACATAGCCCCCAAGGGCAGGATGCCCACGCAGGAGATTTCCAACGCGAAAATAGCGGCAGAAATGGGGTTGCCAAAGACCGCGGAGAACCCCGCACTCATACCGGTCATGATGGCCAGGTCTGAGAACTCATCCCCAATGCGAAAGCCCTTGCGCACCAGCTCTGCCAGGGACCCTCCCAGCTGCAAGGCCGCCCCCTCCCGTCCCGAGGAGCCGCCAAAGGCGTGGGTGAGCAGGGTGGAGAGGAAAATCACCGGGGCCAGCAGCCGGGACACCGGCTGTTCCCCCCGGGCTGCCTGGACGATCAGGTCCGTCCCCCCGGCGGTTTTGATGCCGCCCCGGCGGTAAAGCCACACCACCACCAGCCCCGCCAAGGGCAGCAGCAGCGATGCCCAAGCACTGTCGTTGCACAGCAGCTCCGCCTGGCCCAGCAGGTAGACGAAGCTGCCACCGCACAGGCCCACCACCACCCCCACCGCCAGGGCAAACACCATGGCACGGCCGTTGATGCGCAGGCTCTCCCCAGAAAAACGCAGCTCCGCATACAGCCGCCGGAGGATGTGGTCTTTGGGCCGGGATTTCACCGGGGTCTCTTTCTCCCTCATCTCCTGCTCCCTCCAAGCTTTTGAACCTAGTTCCCACACTATAGCAACAATCCGCCCACTTGTCAAACCCCCAGGGTTTATGGTAAGATGCAGGAAACCCCCTATTGTTTGAAAGTGAGGCGTTCCCCATGCAGATCGGTCCCATCCCCCTCCCCACCCCCCTGCTCCTGGCTCCCATGGCGGGGGTCACGGACATCGCCTTTCGGGCCGTGTGCCGGGCGCTGGGGGCAGGCTGCACCTTTAGTGAAATGGTCAGCGCCAAGGCCCTGTGCTACCAGGACAAAAAGACCCGCCCCCTGATGGAACTGGGCCCAGAGGAGCACCCCGCCGGGGTACAGCTCTTTGGCAGCGACCCCAGCTGCATGGAAGAGGCCGCCGCTATCGTGGCAGAGGAGACCACAGCGGACCTCATCGACATCAACATGGGCTGCCCTGTGCCCAAGATCGCCAACAACGGCGACGGCTCCGGTCTGCTCAAGGATTTGGACAAGGCCTGTCAGGTGGCCGAGGCCGTCCTCAAGGGGGCCAGGGGCAAGCCGGTCACGGTGAAAATGCGCCTGGGCTGGGACAAGGGCAGCATCGTCTGTTTTGAGCTGGCCAAAGCCCTGGAAGGGCTGGGGGTGGCGGCCATCACCCTCCACGGCCGCACCAAGGTGCAGATGTACGCCGGCACCGCCAACTGGGACGCCATCCGGGAGATGAAGCAACAGCTCTCCATCCCCCTCATCGCCAACGGGGACGTGTTCTCTGGACGGGACGCCGCCCGTATCCTATCCTATACCGGGGCGGACGGGGTGATGCTGGCCCGAGGCGTCTTTGGCAACCCCTGGCTGTTCCAGCAAGCCCTGGCGGCCATCCACGGCCAGGAGATCCCCCCCCTGCCTCCCCTGTCGGTGCGCTGCGATACAGCTGTACACCAATTTGAGCTGGCCGCCCAACACAAGGGGGAGCGCATTGCCTGTCTGGAAGCCCGGAAACACTATGCCTGGTACTTAAAGGGCGTGCTCCACACCGCCTACTGGAAGGGAGAAATCTCCAAAATCACCACCTTAGAGGACGTCTACCGGGTCACCGCCGGTATCAAACGGGAGCTGAAAGACCCGCCCGGGGAGGATTGAGGTGAAGTCCCGGCGCTTTTGCCAAAAATTTTCCCGTTTTTTCTGTTTTTTCTGTTGTCAGTTCCTGCCTCTTGTTGTATACTTAATCTTATGAAGCCATTTCCCCCGTTATGGCGCGGGACCAATCCTCCCGCTTTAGTCTAAATAAGGAGAGAACACAGTTATGAGCTATTCCACCGACAAGATCCGCAACGTCTGCCTGCTGGGCCACGGCGGCAACGGAAAGACCTCTCTGGCTGAAAGCATGCTTTTCCTCACTGGGGCCATTGACCGCCTGGGCAAAACCCCCGACGGCAACACCACCTGCGACTACGACCAGGAGGAAGTAAAGCGCCAGATCTCCATCTCCATGGCCTGTGCCCCCCTCACCTACCGGGATCACAAGCTGAACGTGCTGGATACGCCGGGCAACTTCGACTTTGCCGGTGAAGTGTGCTCCGCTCTCTACGCCGCCGACACCGGCGTGATGGTCTGCTCCGCCAAGGACGGCCTCAGCGTGGGCGCCGACCGGGCCTGGAAAATGCTCCGGGAGCGGAATATGCCCCGGATGATCTATATCTCCCGCTGCGACGAGGAGAACGCCGACTTCAACGGCACCGTAGACGCCCTGAAGGAGAAGTTCGGCACCGCCGTGACCCCCATCGTCCACCCCATCGTCGGGGCCGGCGGCGTGGTCACCACCTTCGTGGACCTGCTCCACAAGAAAGCCTACAACGAAAAGGGTGAGGCCCCCATCCCCGCCGACGCCGCCGGGGACGTGGACGCCGCCTACGACGCCCTCATGGAGGCTGCCGCCGGGGCGGACGAAGCCCTGATGGAAAAATACTTCGACGAGGGCAGCCTCAGCGCCCAGGAGATCATCCAGGGCCTGAAAGCCGGTGTGAAGGACGGCAGCATCGCCCCCGTGGTCTGCGGCAGCGCCGCCACAGGCCTGGGCACCAACTACCTGATGGACTGCATCGTGGACCTGGCCCCCGCCCCCAATGAGGTGGCCCCCGTCCAGGGCCAGGATGACAACGGCGAGGCCGTAGAGATCAAGTGCGACCCCAATGGCCCCACTGTGGCCTTTGTGTTCAAGACCGTCTCTGACCAGTATGGCAAATACTCCTTCGTCAAGCTCCTCTCCGGCAAGCTCACCTCCGACATGGGCCTGGTGAACACCACCAGCGGCAACACGGAAAAGCTGGGCCGCCTGTACACCATGAAGGGCAAGAAGAACGACGAGGTCAAGGAGATCATCTGCGGCGACATTGGCACCATCGGCAAAATGGACCGCCTCAAAACCGGCGAGGCCCTGTGCGACCCCAAGTTCGCTGTGAAGCCCGCCCCCATCCCCTTCGCCGAGCCCTGCTTCTCCAAGGCCATCTCCCCCAAGACCCGGGGGCAGGACGACAAGGTGGCCTCCGGCCTCATCCGCATGAACGAGGAGGACCCCACCTTCACCATCGTCAACAACGCCGAGACCCACCAGGTGGTGCTCTCCGGCGCCGGCGACATCCAGCTGGACGTGCTGGTGTCCCGCCTGAAAAGCCGCTTCAGCGTAGACGCTGAGCTCTCCGACGCCCGGGTGGCCTATCGTGAAAAGATCCGCAAGAGCGTGGAGGCCCACGGCCGCCACAAGAAGCAGACCGGCGGTTCCGGCCAGTTCGGTGACGTGTGGATCCGCTTCGAGCCCCAGGACGAATCCGAAGAAATGATCTTTGCCGAGGAAGTGTTCGGCGGCTCCGTGCCCAAGAACTTCTTCCCCGCCGTGGAAAAGGGCCTGCGGGACGCGGTGAACCGCGGCGTGCTGGCGGGTTATCCCCTGGTGGGCCTGAAAGCCACCCTGTACGACGGCTCCTACCACCCCGTGGACTCCAACGAAATGGCCTTCAAGACCGCCGCACAACTGGCCTATAAAGAGGGCATCGCCAACGCCAACCCCACCATTCTGGAGCCCATTGGTGAGCTGAAGGTCACCATCCCCGACAGCTATCTGGGCGACGTTATGGGCGACCTGAACAAGCGCCGTGGCCGGGTCATGGGCATGAACCCCACCCCCGACGGGGACCAAATCCTCGAAGCTGAGGTGCCCATGGCTGAGATGACCACCTATGCCATCGACCTGCGCTCCATCACCCAGAGCCGTGGTTCCTTCTCCTTCCACTTCGTGCGCTATGAGGAGGCTCCCCCTGCCGCACAGCAGAAGGCCATTGACGACGCCAAGGCCATCCAAGAGGAAGGCTAATATCAAAGATAGAAACACAAAACCGTGTCAGGACAAACCATCCTGACACGGTTTTCTTTTATTTTCTCACTCATAAAGATGCCGCAACGTCCCCGTATTGCCATCCAGCAGATAGCTCCCCCGGTCCGTTGCCACCCGCCACACCGGCGTTAGCAATGCCTGCTTCCCATCGCTGGAATACCAATACCCCTCCTGGATTTCCCGGATGACCGTACAAGTCTCCCCCAGGGAGGCCAAGCCCACCACGAATTGCGTCAACAAGGTCTCCGCCCCCCGCAATTCCAGGATGTCATAGGCCTGGGGGAGCTTCCCCTCCGGCAGCTGGTCCCCATTGAGCACCAGCTCCGCAGCCGGTTTGTTGCGCAAACCGCTCTCCCAGGGGACGGCAGCCTCCTGGACCCCAATGCCGTTGTTTTGGAGATAGACCACCGCCTGGGTCCGGCCCGTCTCAGCATAGGCCCGGCTGGCCTGGTCCTGGGCTAAGATCTTCCCCAGGAGCACCACATTGAGGATGGCTAGGAGGAGGATCACTGTCAGCTTTAACTTGGAACGTTCCATGCCCCCGCCTCCTTACTCCGTCTCCCGCACTGCCCAGTGGGCGTAAATAAACTCTTCCCCGCTGTCCTGGTAACACACTTGCAGCTCCCGGCCCCCCTGGCCCATGGTCTGGGCCGCCGCCGCCGCCTGGCGCAGGGGGGGGATGGCACAGCGCTGCTCCGTCTGGCTGTAGTCCCGGAGGAAAATCTCATAGGACAGCAGGTTGTTCCCCTGAAAGACGAAGCGTGCCCCATAGTCCTTGTCCCAGAGGTTCACCCGGGCCCCGTTGAGGAGGTAGTAGAAGGTCACTTCCGTCCCCTGGTCCCCCAGGCTGGTGACCCCCTGGCAGCACAGCTGCCCCTGGCCCACAGACACCAGAGAGAGGATTTCTTCCGCCTTGCGCTGAAGGTCCCGGTCCCGGACGGAAAGGGCCTGGTAGCGGGCCTCCCCATTCTCCGCGCCGTGGTAGATGAGCTTGCCGTTTTTCTGAAGGCGCAGGCTGTCCGCCCCCTCGTGGATCAGGGTGCCGTCCGCCGTCTCATGGATGGACACCGCCTTGGGGTTGAAGGACAAGCGCTCCAACAAGGCCCCCCGGCCGTCGTTGTCCAGCCCCGCCAGAGGGTTGGCGGTGACATACACCGGACAGTTGGGGGGGCGGTCCCGCACCAGTTGGTAAGAGGGCAGCTCCACTTCCTCCAATTCAAAGGCAAAGTGGCTGCCGACAGCCTGCATCCCCCCCAGCAGGCTGTTGGGGGAGCCGCTGGAATCCACCGGGGCGCGGTAGTATCCGTCCTGGTTGACATAATAGTAGAGGCTGTTGGCATGGCCATTGTGGAAGGTCAGCAGGAAGCAACGGGCCTGGCCCTGGTTTTTCCCTGAAAAGGAGAGGTTGTAGAGGAAGTCATAGAACACCCAGTTTTCCCCCTGGCTCACCGCCGCCTGCCAGTCCTGTTCCGACACCTGGGTGGCATCCCCCATGGTGGTCAGGGCCTGGGCCAACAGGTCTTCCAGCCCTCCGGTGTAGCAAGCGCGCACCGCCTCCTGGTCATATTGGAGGCTGTACCGCTCCCCACCAGCCTGGGCCGCCAGGGCCACCGGGGTACTCTGGGAGAGGGCGGTGGTCTCCGTGCCATCGGAGACACTCACCCCCGCCAAACCACGTTCCTGGCCCAGGGTGCTTTGAAACAGTCCCGTCCGGCCGATGAGCACCAGGGCCGAGCAGACCAGCAGGAGGATGAGGAGGTTTTGCAGCCGGTCCAGCCGGCGTCTCTTGGCCGTCATGCCTCCGGCCCTCCGATCTTCAGCTCCATGCGCACGGTGGTGCCGGGGCCGTCGCTGTCCACCAGGGTGAGGCTGCCCTCATGGCGGGCCACGATCTCCTGGGCGATGGACAGCCCCAGGCCTGTCCCCCCGGACTCCCGGGAGCGGGCCTTGTCCACCCGATAGAAGCGTTCAAAAATCCGCTCCCGGTCCCCGTCAGGGATGCCGATGCCGTCGTCGGCCACTTCCACCCACACCATGTCCTCCCGCCAACCGGCGGTCATGCGGATGTGGCCGCCGTCGGGGGTGTATTTGATGGCGTTGGAGAGGATGTTCATAATCACTTGCAGCACCCGTTCCCGGTCCGCCCGGATGTTGGGCAGGTTCCTGTCCCCCACCAGCTCCAAGCTGTGGCCGTGGTGCTCTGCGTCCAGGCGCACCGCCTGGCAGCTATCCCGGAGCACCTCCCCAAAGGGGAAGAGGGTCAGGGTAAGCTGGCTGTAGCCGGAGTCGAAGCGGGAGAGGGTAAGCAGGTCCTGGACGATATGGGTCATCCGGTCGCTCTCCCCCAGGATAATGCCCAGGAAGTTTTTCGTCATCTCCGGGGGCAGGTCCGGGGTCTCCGCCATGGTCTCTGCATAGCTGCGGATGTTGGTCAGGGGGGTGCGCAGCTCGTGGGAAACGTTGGCCACAAACTCCCGGCGGGTGGTCTCGTTCTTCACCTGTTGGGTCACGTCGTGGACCACCACCAAGACCCCCGCCTGCTTCTCCCGGTCGAAGGGAGCCAGAAGGAGGAGGAGGCTTCGGTCCTCCCGGACCATCTCGCTTTCCAGACAATCCCCCTCCAAGTTCAGCACCTTTTCTAAAGCAGTGATCTCCCCAAAGAGGTCAAAGTAACGGATGGGGCCGCCGATGGGGATGGACTGGCCTAGCATGTCCTCCGCCGCCGGGTTGGCGTGGATGACCTCCCCGTCCCGGTCGAAGGCCACCACCCCGTCGGTCATGTGGAGGAAGAGGGTGCTGAGCTTGGTGCGCTCGTTCTCCACCTCTTCCAGGGTGGTTTTCAGCTGTCCAGCCATGTCGTTGAAGGTGCCGGTGAGCACGCCGATCTCATCATGGGACTCCACCTGAATCTCATGGCCGAAGTCCCCCTCAGCCACCCGCTTGGCCCCACGGGTCAGGGCCCGGATGGGGGTCACCATGGTGCGGGAGAGGAGGAAGGACAGCAGCACGGAAATCACCAGTCCAAAGCCCAGGGCTTCAATGATGAGACGGAAGATTTCGCTGTTGAGCTGGCGCAGGTTGTTCTGGCTGTCCAGAATATAGATGATGTAGTCCTGTCCCCCCCGGTGGACGGGGATCGCCAAGTCCATGTAACCGGCAGTGGGGTCGCTCTCGCTGCCCTCCCGCTTCTCATTCAGGGCGATGAGCAAGTTGGGGGTAACCTCCAAGTCCGCCCCCTCCTCGTCGTCAGACCCAGCCAGATAGCGCAGGTCCCCACCGCTGAGGACGAAGTAGTTCCGGTTCCGGCCGTCCACCCCCAGGGCGCCCATATAGGCCTTGAGGACTTGCTCCATGGCAAGCCCTCCGTCCTCCTCCCCCTCGGTCTGGACGGTGAGGTCCCGGACCAGCTCCGCGTCCTGAAAGACCCCAGACATCTGGGAGTAAAATTCGTTGAGATAAAATTGGTTGATGGAGCTGGTGAGAAAGGCCCCGGCAATGGTCATCAAGCAGACCACCAGCAGGATCATAATCAACACCAGCTTCATGTGCAGGCTTCGCAGCACGGGCGTCACACTCCCTTACGCTTACTCATGTTGGAAGAGATACCCCGCCCCCCGGCGGGTGAGGATAAACCGTGGCTGGGCGGGGTCGTCCTCCAGCTTTTCCCGCAAGCGGCGGATGGCCACATCCACCCCCCGGACGTCCCCCACATAGCCCTCATAGTTCCACACCCGTTCCATCAGCTCCTGCCGGGAGAACACCCGGCCGGGGTTGGAGGCCAGATAGGTCAAAAGGTCGAACTCCCGCTGGGTGAGCTCTAGGTCGGTGCCGTCCTTGGTGGCAATGCCAGCCCCCTTATCCACCACCACCCGGCCGAAATCCAGACGGCTGCCAGGGGCACTCTGGCCGCTGGTCATAACCTGGCGGCGGATGTTGGTTTTCACCCGGGCCATGAGCTCCCGTACAGAAAAGGGCTTGGTGATATAATCGTCAGCCCCCAGGCCCAGCCCGAGAATCTTGTCCTGCTCCGCCTCCCGGGCGGTGATGATGAGCACAGGGGTGTTCAATCCCTTGTCCCGGACGGTTTTGCACACCTCGAAGCCGTTCATCCCCGGCAGCATCAGGTCCAGCAGGATCAGGTCCGGTTTCTCCGCCAGAATCAGCTGCAACCCCGTCACGCCGTCGTAGGCCTCCAAGGTCTCGTAGCCCTCCCGTTGGAGGTTAAAGCGGAGGATATCCACGATATTCTTTTCGTCCTCCACGATGAGGACGGTCTGCTTCCTGTCCATACGTTCTCTCTGCCTCTCCTACGCATTCAAAGTCTGGCGGCCCAGCCTCACAGCTTTCCCATGAGGAAGGACGCCTTCAAGATGCCCACCAAGGTCTTACCGTCCTTGATCTCCCCCTTGCGGGCCATCTCCAACAGCTCCTGATAGGGTACCCGGACAATCTCCAAAAACTCCCCGTCGTCAGGGTGGCAGGGGCCCTGGACCAGGTCCTTGGCAAAATACAGGTGGATTTTCTCCTCTAGGATGCCCGGAGAAGAGTAGCTGCATCCCATGGACTGGAAGGTCCCCGGCCGCAGGCCAGTCTCCTCCTCCAGCTCCCGCAGGCCGCTGTCCCGGGGGTCCTCCCCCTTCTCCAGCTTCCCGGCGGGGAGCTCCAACACCACTTCCCCCATGGGGTAGCGGAACTGGCGGACCATAATCACCCGCTCCTGCTCATCCACCGCGAACACGGCCACCCCGCCGGGGTGCTCAATGACCTCCCGGTTGGTGACCCGGCCGTCGGCCAGACGGGCCTGGTCCCGGCGGACGTTGACAATGATGCCCTCATACACGGTCTCCTGGGCCACGGTTTCTTCCTTCAATTCCAGCAGTTCCATAATACAATACCCTCGGTTCCTCATAAAATTTTTACTGCTGCCAGTATAGCACACTTCCGCAATCCTGCCAACTTCTTTTCTCACCAAAGCACTACAATCTGCCCCGACCCCTTGACATTTTCTGTCCCTTCCTGTAAAATGGCCTCACTTGCTCGGAGGGCAAATCATTCGTTGGAAATGATGGGCTGGATAAGGCACAGGCTGGAATGCCTGAGACCTGTCCAGCCCTTTTTATAGACAGAAAGGAGCTGGCCCCTATGGAGTTCCTCACGGCCAAGATACGTCCCCTCTATTTCCGCTACCTGTACGCCGCCTTCGGCAGCACCATCATTGTCTCCATCTACGGCATCGTGGACGCTGTGATGGTGGGTCAGTACCACGGCCCAGACGGTGCCGCCGCCCTGGCGGTGATCAGCCCCATCTGGAATATCATCTATGGCTTAGGGCTTTTGGTGGGCATTGGCGGCTCGGTGCTCTTCGGTACCCTGCGGGGGGAGGGGAATGTGAAACGCTCCAACGCCTACTTCACCACCTCCCTGCTGGGGATGGCCCTGCTGGCCACCCTGGTGTGGCTGCTGGTGATCTTCTGGGACGCCCCCATGCTCCGGCTCTTCGGGGCGGAGGAGACCTTGCTGCCTCTGGCCCGACGGTATGTGCTGCCGGTAAAGTTTGCCGTCCCCAGCTTCATGTTCTCCCAGCTCTTGGCGGCCTTTCTCCGCAACGACGGCAACCCCGGCCTGGCCACCAAGGCGGTGCTCTTTGGGGGCGTGTTCAACATCTTTGGGGACTACTTTTTCATCTTTACCCTGGATATGGGCATCCTAGGGGCGGGGCTGGCCACCTCGGTGGGTTCCCTGCTCTCGGTGGTGCTGATGTGTACCCACTTCCGCAGCAGGAAAAACACCCTGCGCCTGGTAAAACCCAGCCAATTCCTCTCCATGTTCCGCTCCATCTGCGTCACGGGCTTCTCCTCCTTTTTTGTGGACATCGCCATGGGCATCCTGGCGATGATGATCAACCGGCAGATTTTGGCCTACCTGGACACCAACGCCCTGTCGGTGTACGGCATCCTCATCAATGTCGGCACCTTCGTCACCTGCTGTGCCTATAGCATCGGCCAGGCGGCGCAGCCCATCATCTCCGCCAACTTCGGCGCCCGGCAGGGGGGGCGGATCCGCGCCCTGCTCAAGTATGCCCTGGGGACAGCGGCTTTCTTCGGCCTCCTCTGGACTGCCCTGTCCGTGCTCTTCCCCAACCTATTCGTGCGCCTCTTTATGGCCCCCACCCCGGAAATCCTGGCGGTGGCCCCTGGCATCATCCGCAGCTATGCCCTGGGCTTCCTGCTGCTGCCCTTCAACGTGTTCTCCACCTACTACTTCCAAGCCCTCCTGCAGCCTGCCACTTCCTTTGTTGTCTCTGTGGCCAGAGGTGCGGTGGTCAGCGGTGTTTTCATCTACCTCCTCCCCGCCGTGGCAGGGGCCAACGCCCTGTGGCTGGCGGTGCCCTTGGCGGAGCTGCTGGTGGCGGTGTATGTGGCCGTGATGATGGCCCGGCAGACCCGGCGTCTGCCTTAAACAGAAAGAGACCCCGGAGGGCACACCCTCCGGGGTCTCTTGTTACACGGTCTTGCTAAACTGATTCATTTTGTGCCAACTACATTGGCCTACATCCGTTCAGCCTATGTAAGAGGGAATGCAAATCAGCCGTTCTTCTCACCAAAGACGCCTGCTTCCAGCTCAGCCTCAGACAAGCCCTTGC
>CAJUCB010000012.1:24135-40243 GCA_910584805.1 uncultured Oscillospiraceae bacterium | reverse complement strand
CCACCCAGCGGCCTTCCGCCGACGTGATCACCGGCCTGATGAAAGCCAACATCCCCTCCCGGGTGGCTTTTGCCGTGGCCTCCTCTTTGGAGTCCCGGATTATCCTGGACAACACCGGCGCGGAAAAGCTGGTGGGCAAGGGCGACATGCTCTGGTTCCCCTTGGGTTCCGGCAAGCCCCTCCGGGTTCAGGGCTGCTTCATCTCCGACGAGGAGGTGGCCGCTGTGGTGGACTGCGTGAAGCAGAACAGCACCGCTGCCTACGACGACGATGTGATGGAACAGATCGAGCAGCACGTCAGCGAGTCGGAGAAGAAGGGCAGCAAGTCCTCCTCCGGCGGGGCCGGGGCGTTCCCGGCTGGGGAGAGCAGCGGCGACGAGCACGACGAGCTCTTCCCTGCGGCGGTGGACGTGATTATGGAGCTAGGCCAGGCCTCCGTCTCCATGCTCCAACGGCGGCTGAAGCTGGGCTATGCCCGGGCGGCCCGGCTGGTGGACCAGATGGAGGAGGAGGGCATTGTGGGTCCCTTTGAGGGCTCCAAGCCCCGGCAGCTCCTCATCACCAAGGAGCAGTGGGAGAGCATGAAGAACGGCGGCGGGGCGGAACCCGCCCAGGAGGTCTCGCCTCCGGTGGAGGATGAAATCCTCAGCTTTGAGGCGGTGCCCCAGAGCTTTGAACCCTAGAGAAATAGAACAACAGGAGCTGGGGAACGCCCCGGCTCCTGTTCTTTTGAGAAAAGATGGGCTTGTGTGACTAAGTCCCTTTCTTATGGGAATGTGTTATAGTATAATCAGCATATAACGGAAAAGGGGGCGGCACAGTGGCCAGGCCGAAACGGATGCGGACGATTTGCCAGGAGCCGGATTATGTTAGCTTTCATCCCGATGGAATATCTCCGCCGGAAACCGTCATACTCTCTTTGGACGAATACGAGGCCATCCGATTGGTGGACTATGAGAAATTGACCCATGAACAGGCAGCCCAGCAAATGCGGATATCCCGGGCTACAGTAACGGAGATTTATGAGGCGGCCAGGTATAAGCTTGCTGACAGCCTGCTCAACGGCAAACCGCTCATTATCGACGGCGGCAGTTATCAGATGTGTCAGGGCAGGTCTGCCCATTGTCTGCGCCAGCGGTGCCGGAGGCGGGGGGAGCGGCCCCTTATGCGGAAAGGAAACAAAGCCATGAGAATTGCAGTGACGTATGAGGACGGAAAAATCTTTCAGCATTTCGGCCATACCCAGGCCTTTAAGTTTTACGACGTGGAAAACGGGGCGGTCCAGTCCAGCCAGGTGGCGGACGCCAACGGCTATGGCCACGGGGCCTTGGCGGAGTTCCTCCGCCTCAACCAGGTGGATACCCTGATCTGCGGCGGCATCGGCGGCGGGGCCCAGAATGCCCTGGCCCAGGCAGGCATTCAGCTCTACGGCGGTGTCACCGGGGAGGCTGACGGGGCGGTGGAAGCCCTGTTGGCGGGGAAATTGGGCTATGACCCTGACGCACACTGCGACCACCACGGCCATGGCCATGGAGACGGAGCACACAACTGCGGTCACAGCAGTTGTTCTCATTAAAAAATAAATATCGGAGGGTAAACAAAATGGAACAAAAGTTTTATGAATGTGAACATTGCGGAAAAATTGTTGCTATGGTGAAGGGGAGCAAGGCGCCTACCATGTGCTGCGGTAAGGAGATGAAGGAGATCATCCCCGGTACCACTGACGCTGCTGCGGAGAAGCACATCCCTGTGTACACCGTGGAGGGCAACCAGGTCCACGTGACCGTGGGCTCTGTGGAGCACCCCATGGCGGAGGAGCACTACATCGAGTGGGTGTCCCTGCAGACCAAGTCCGGCAACCAGCGCAAGGCCCTGCAGCCCGGCCAGGAGCCCAAGGTCTGCTTCGCCCTGTGCGACGGGGATGAGGTGGAAGCTGTGTATGCCTACTGCAACCTGCACGGCCTCTGGAAAGCCTGAGAAAACGCAAAGCTGAGGCGTTTCGCCGTCTGCATCATTTATCCTCTGATGGAAACATCAGAGGATAAATTGTTCTCAGCGGCATAGAATGAAAGTCAGGAGCAGAAAACGGAACAGGAGGTGCAGACAGCTTGAAAATCAAAGTGAACCCCAACCAGGAGATTGCCGACATGATCCGGGAAGGGTTGAAACAGACCGGGGGCTATTGCCCCTGCCGTCTGGAACGGACCGAGGAGAACAAGTGTATGTGCGAGGAGTTCAAGGCCCAGATCAAGGACCCAGAGTTTGAGGGCTATTGCCACTGTATGCTCTACTACAAATCAAAGGATTGAGACCATGGGGCCCCCCGGCAAAACGGGAGGGCCCTCTCTCTTTTCAAAGAAATTTGTCTTTTTTTATAGAAAGCGTGGCTTTTCGATTGAAGAGAGCGGGAACACCTGCTATAATACAAATTGGTAACTAATTTGTAACCACTTTGAAGGAATCGGAGGCTGCCGCTGATACATGTGCTTTGATGACCCCATCTATTTAGACCGTGACGCCGTGGACGAGCTCATGGGAGATACCGATCAGCACAGGATCTGCTGGATGTACCACGACATACTCTCGGACCCAAACATTGCCCGGATGTTCGACCAGTATGCCGGAAAAGGGGCACCCATACGCGAAGCATGGACAACTATGGCCTGGGTGGCGGCAGCCCAGCAGGAGAGCAGCTTTTATATTCATTTCAAATGGTATGAGGATTTCTACGGCCCGCCCCAGCGGGGGGACCTGTATTTCGTGGAACGGGAGCAGGATGCCGAGGGGGAGATCCGGGTGCGCTTCCTCAACATGGACTTTCAAACCACCCTGCCTGCTGAGGAACAGGAGCGTTACGCCAGCCTGTGGGGCAGGGTCAGCGACAATGCCAGCGACTTCTTTGGGGAGAGCGATTACGACCCCGGCCCCATCCATCGCATCCTGCGCCTGATGGAGGAGAACCCCGGCCGGGAGCTAGAGGCCCTGGACCGCTGGTTGGATGGCCGCAGCGACGGGGAAAAGGCCCTGCAATGCGCCACCCTCTCTGCCTACTTCCAGGGCATCCAGGCCATTGAGGAGATCATCTATAATATCGTGGTCAACGACCGGGTGGGACATGCCGCCCAACTGCATACGAGAGACCTGGTGGATATCTTGAACCGGATCAAAGCCGTGATGGATGTCCGCCGCCTGCCGGAACTGGCGGAGCGCTTCCAGCGCCTGGCGCGGGAATTCCAACCGGAGCCCTTCCGCGCCCCCCTGCTAGACCGGGAGGTGGGCAATGCCCTGATGGAGTGGACCCAAGGGGGCGGGATACGCTGGTACCGCCTGAGTAAGCGCTCAGGCCGGCGGTTCCTCCGGGGGCTCTATGCCCTCAGCGATTCCCGGCGAAGCTGGGACGTATTCCACCGCTGGCAGGGGGAGGTATATTACACCGTCTTTCGCCGCTCCCCTGGGAAGGGCCTGCGCCGGGGGGTATATCTCCTCAGCCGCTTTGAGGACCAGACCGGGCTGGATGTGATCGACCTGTTTTGGTTGGAGAATATAGGCTGCGGGGTGGTCCACCTGTGTGAAGGGGAGTTTTTCGAGGAACTACTGGACCTGCTGCTGACTGTTTCCATCCGGGAGACCCCGCTGCAAGGGGTGATTGACCGCCGGGGGGACCAAGCGGCCCAGTATGAGAGTTTATTGCGCGCAAGCTTTGACAAATATACCCGCTGAACCAGCGGTGGTTGCCCGAAAGAGGGGAGAATGCACTTGAAAAATAGAACTGTGGTGGTCACGGACGGACGCTACCGCGCCGCTCTGGCCGCAGTGCGCAGCCTGGGGGAGGCGGGATACCGGGTGGTGGTGACCCAGACCCAGGCGGACAGCCCGGTGACGCCCGCTGCCTTTCAATCCCGCTACGCCGCCAAGGTGAGATGGCTGAAGGGGAGCTGTAAGGATGCGGATTATGCCCCCCGGCTTCTGGCCTATCTCCAAGAATTTGACCGCCCCATCCTCTTCTGCGTGGGGGCGGATAGCTTGAATATGGTCAGCCGCCAGCGGGAGCGTTTTGCCCAGGTGGCGGACTTCCTCATCGCCCCATCCCAGGTGTTGGACGACCTCAATGACAAGGAAATCGTCCACCAACGGGCCTTGGAGTTGGATATTCCTGTGCCCAAGGAATACGACGGGGTGCCGGAGAAGTACCCGGTGGTCCTCAAGCCCCACTGTGGGGAAAAGTTCGGCCTGAAAGCTGCGGACCGCTATGTGATTGCCCACAACCAGGAGGAATATTTGGAGAACTACCAGGCCATGTCCAGTTATGATACCCCCATTGTACAGGAGATGTTGGAGGGGTATGGGGAGGGCGTGAACCTCCTGCTGGGGGAGGAGAGCCAGCTCCTGTGTGCCCTGTGCCACCGGCGGGAGCGGGAGTACCCCATCACCGGGGGGCCCTCCACCTGCTGCATGAGCTTTTACAACGCGAAAAAGATCGACCAGGCCCACCGCCTCTTGGCCAGCTTCGGCTTTGTGGGGATGGCCATGGTGGAGTTCAAGGACAACCGGGTGTTGGAGGTGAACCCACGGGTATGGGGGAGCTTCCCCCTCACTGCCTGTTGCGGAAGCCCCTTTGCCAGCCTCTATGCCCAAGCTGCTGCCGGGGAGCCCTGCCAGTATACCCCCAAGGATTACGAGCTGGGGATCAAGATGCGTTACCTCTTCAACGACGGCCTGGCCACCCTGGCCTATTTGCGCCATGGGAAGTTTGTGGAGGCATTGGAGGGTGTGGCGGACTTTTTCTTGGTTCCGGAGGCCCTAAAGCAAAAGGGTGATATGGGTGCCTACTGGGCCTATTTGAGAAATAGCTTGAGGAACCACTGATGAAGTTGAGTCTTGATTTGCACGTCCACTCCAACCGCTCCCCTGACGGGCGGATGGGGGTAGAGGAGATTACCAA
Organism: uncultured Oscillospiraceae bacterium; assembly: GCA_910584805.1. GTDB lineage: Bacteria > Bacillota > Clostridia > Oscillospirales > Oscillospiraceae > Evtepia. The sequence goes on along the minus strand of CAJUCB010000012.1, from coordinate 35,301 downwards.
AATTGCCCGGGAAAGGGGCTTGGATGCTGTGGCCATCTGTGACCACGACCTGCCCTACACCGGCCCTGCCCAGTGCAACGGGGTGCTGCTGATCCCTGGGGTGGAGGTCTCCACCACCCAGGGACATCTGCTGGGCCTCTTTGTGGAGCATGTCAGCGGTTCCCGAGACCTGCCAGCCAGCGCGGCAGAGATTCGGGAGAAGGGGGGGCTGGCAGTGTTGGCCCATCCCTTTCAGCACCGGCGGGAGGTGGAACCCCTCCTCCCCCTGGTTCCGTCCCTAGATGGGGTAGAGGTCTGGAACAGCCGGGCCAACCGGAAAAACCCCAGGGCCAACCAGATGGCGGCGGACTTTGCCCAGGCCCAGGGCCTGCCCCCCTTTGCCGGCAGCGATGCCCACTTGCCCCAGGAGATCGGCAACGGGCGCATCCTGGTGGAGGCCCAAGCCTGCACCCTTCCCGCCCTTCGGGGGGCCCTGTTGGAGGGGAAGGGCCAGGTGAGTGGCCGGGACGGTCGGGCCCTGTGGGTGGCCCGGAGCCAGTATACCAAACTGAAAAAGACCAATGGATCCCTGGTACGCTACGGAAAGTGGGCGGCCTTTGCCGTCCGCTGTGCTTGGAGGGATTTTGTAAAATAGGAAGGAGCGCAGAGTATGTCGATCATTGTGAAGGCGGGGAAAGTCGGGAAAAAAGTGTTGAAGCGGTTCCTGCCTGAGGAGAAGCACCACATCAGCTACACCCGGCGCATTGAGCGGGTTCGGACCACGAAGCGCTTGGTGGCAATGACCTTTGACGACGGCCCCATGGACCTGCCGGCGGCGCCGGACAAGTTCAGCGGCCGGGCATTGACGGACGTTCTGTTGGATATATTAAAGGAATATGATGCCCTGGGGACCTTCGACGTGGTGGGGGACACCGGGGAGAACTACCCCGACACCCCTGGCAAAAACGGCCAAGCGGACTGGGGTGGGGTGAAATTCGACCACTACCCGGACATCAACCAGGACGAGCGGGGGGGCGCGGTGAACAACGAGCGCTTGATCCGCCGCATCTTGGAGGAAGGGCACCAGATCACCAACCATGGCTACCGCCACGTCCTCTTTGGGAAAAAGCCCTTTGTCTACGGCAAGCGCAGTTACCTAGAGGGGCTGGACGCCGCCGTGGAGGATTTGAACCGCCTCCACAAGCTCCTGCGAGAGAAGTACGGATATGAGATCACCATGGGCCGTCCACCCCACTATGTGGACAAGATGGCCGGGGGCTTTAGCAGTTACGATGTCTATGACCAGCTGGGCTATCAGTACATGGCCGCCTCCTTTGACGGGGCGGGTTGGCTGCCGGTGAACCGTGGGTCTGCCGAGGAGACCTTAAAAGCGGAGGTCGAGGCCATGACCGCCCCCATGGCCAGGGCCCTGGCAGAGGACCCCAATGCCCTGGCTGGACAGATTATCTTCCAAAAAGACGGCTACAACATGTCCCGCCGCACCCCGGTGGCCTTTGGGCTGAGAAAGCAGTTGGAGCTGTTGAAGCGCTACGATTACCAGGTGGTTACGGTATCCCAGCTCATGGAGGAGAGCCCCTTTGCCGATGTGGGCCGGGAGGATCCGGACTTTGCAACCCTGGAAACGCTGCAGCGGACCCGGGGCATCGTCTATTCCGACAACCGCCTGCGCCTGGATGCCCCCATGACTTGGGGGGAGTTGGCCATGCTCTTAGCCCCCCGTGGGGAGGCCATCGGCCGCCGTGTCCGGCGGATTCGGGAGACCGGCAACCATGAACACGCCTATTGGGGTGCCATGGACTGGTGCGCAGAACAGGGAATCTTAAAATACGCCATGGACCCGGATGGGCCTGTGACCAGCCTGCCCAAGGAATTTTTCCCGCCGGAGACGGGATTTACCAGGAGGGCAGTCTACCGGGCATTCCAAGGCGAGAAATAAGAGATATGTAGGAGGAAGCGACCATGAAGTATGTGAAACTGAGCATCCAGGAACCGGTGGCTGTGGTGACCATTGACCGTCCCGACTGCCTCAATGCCCTCAACAGCCAGGTGTTTCGGGAAATTTCCGCCACCCTCCAAGAGGTGGAGGCCAACGACCAGGTGCGGGTGGTGATCCTCACCGGGGCAGGGGATAAGGCCTTCGCCGCCGGGGCTGACATCGCCCAGATGGTCCACCAGAACGGCAAGGAGGGCAAGGAACTGGCCCTGTTGACCCACCAGGCTGGAGACCTGTTGGAGAATATGCGCCAGGTAACCATCGCCGCCGTCAATGGCTACGCCCTGGGCGGGGGCTGTGAGCTGGCCCTGGCCTGCGACATCCGCATGGCGGCAGAGAATGCCCATTTCGGCCTGCCAGAGGTGGGGCTGGGCATCCTCCCCGGGGGTGGCGGCACCCAGCGCCTGTCCCGGATTATCGGCGTGGGACGGGCCAAGGAGCTCATCTTCACCTGCGACCAGGTGGACGCCCAGGAGGCCTACCGTATGGGCCTTGCCAACCATGTGGTCCCCCAGGCGGAGCTGATGGATACCTGTATGGCTATGGCAAAGAAAATTGCCTCCAAGGCCAGCTTTGCCGTGACCATGGCCAAGCAGGCCATCAACGTCAGCATGAGCGCAGACATGAAAAGTGGCTGCTCCAAGGAGCAGGATTTGCTGGGCCTGCTCTTCGCCACCCAGGATAAACAGGAGGGAATGACTGCCTTTTTGGAGCGCCGCAAGCCCAATTTCAGCGAATTTTAATTTTTCGTCATTTTGCCAAGTGCATTTTGACGAAGTCCAAACCCCTTGATACACAAGGAGTATTCCTGGGAAAGGCCTGTCTGACCCCTGTCAGCTTGGTGGTATTTTTGTTCAAGGATAACAAAATGGAGCCATTTTATTAACAAAAGGGTAACAAAGAAAAACAATTTAGAGACACTCTGCCTAAAATCACAAGAAAAAGGGCAGAGGACTTCGGTTACTCTAAACAAAATCCACAAAGAAAAATCGCAAAATTCGCGAATTTGGTGGATTTGAAATCACGGAAAACATCCTGTATAATCGGCCCTGCAAGCGCCAAAACGAACCTGCGATAAAAACAGAGCAGGCCGAACCATAGGACCAGGAGGGGCCTGGACCTTGCCGCCGCTTAGCCTTGGCGATGCCTGCCAAGTCCGCACTGGCGTTTGTGTAAGCGATGGCGAGTGCGCCTCTTCGCGTTGATAGGAGTTTTCGTGATGAAGAAGTTTTTGACAACAGCCGTCCTCAGCTTGACCCTTGTGGCAGCCATGCTCCCTGCGGCCGCCGCCGCGGACAGCAACTATACCACCTGCATGGCGGTGATCAGCGAGCAGCGCACCGTGCAGGCCCAGGCCCATGAGGCGGCCCAGGCCATGCGTCAGATGGGCTATGATGAGAGCAGTGCCTACATTCAGACTGCCAAGGCCACCTGGAACGAGGCCCAGCAGGAGATCGCCGCCTACAACCGGCTGGCGAAATATACCGATGAGGATATCCGCATCCTGGCCACTGCTGTCTACTATGAGGCGGGCAGCACCACCGACCAGCTCCGGGAGTATGTGGCCCAGGTGGTGCTCAACCGGGTGGGGGACAGCCGCTTCCCCAACAGCATCCGGGGCGTAATCACCCAGCCTGGCCAGTATGCCGGGAAGTACGCCACAGTGGAATCCACACAGGCCGCCAAGAATGCCAGTTCCATCAATTATGCCAGCAGTGTCACTGCCGCCAAGAAAGCCATGATGGGCCGGGTGGCTATGCCCTCCAACGTGGTGTTCCAGGCCAACTTCACCCAGGGCAAGGGCGTGTGGAAGAGCGTGTACTTTAACAGCGGCTGGTTCTCCAGCACAAGCTACTTCTGCTATTAAGCAAGACTTGCATGGTTTGCGGAGAGTGCGCCACACAATCAAACAGTAAAAAAGCTGTCTCACGCATCAAGCGTGAGACAGCTTTTTTGTGTTGAGGTTTCTTACAGGGACTTGATGAAGTTCTCGAAACGGACCATGGCGGCGCGGAGGTTGCCCATGGGGGCACTGTAGGAGATGCGGACGTAGCCCTCAGCCCCGTAGCAGCTGCCGGGCAGCACGGCCACCTTGGCCTCCTGGATCATGCGGGTGCAGAAGGTCTCAGAGTCCAGGCCGAATTTCTGGATGGAGGGGAAGATATAGAAAGCTCCCTGGGGGGCCACATAGTCCAGGCCCAGGGCTGTGAGCTTCTCCTCCATGAATTTGCGCCGGGAGTCGTAGGCCCAGACCATGCCCATGATGTCGGAGTGGATGGCGTTGATGGCGGCATCCTGATTGAAGGCTACCACAGAGTTCACGGCGGCGGTGTGGAGGAGGTTCAGCTTCTCGATGACAGCCTTGGCCCCCAGGAGGTAGCCCATGCGGAAGCCAGCCATGGCGTAGGAGTTACTAAAGCTCTGGACCACCAGGGTCTGCTCCTTCAACTCCGGGAAGGTGGCGGCGAAGGAGGGGCAGGTCCCCTCATAGACCACCCGGTTGTACACATCGTCGCAGATTACGAAGATGGGCTTCCCGGTTACGGCGTCTTTCACGGCCTGGAGGCTCTCCGAGGTGAGGATGGTGCCGGTGGGGTTGTTGGGGGAGTTGAGGACGATGGCCTTGGTCTTGTCTGTGATCAGGGCGCTGAGTTTGTCCCCTTTGATCTGGTAGGCGTCCTCGGTGGTGTCCAGGAACACGGGGGTGGCGCCGGAAAGGCGGGTGATGTTCTCATAGAGGCCGATGGCGGGACGGGGGATGATGACCTCGTCACCGGGGTTTAAGCTGCCCTGAAGGGCCAGGAACAGGGCCTCCGTGCCGCCCACAGTGGTGATGACTTCGTCGTAGCTATAGTCCAGGCCCAGAGTGCGGCGCTCAAAGTCCGCCACGGCCACGCGCATACTGTCGTCACCGGGGTTGGGGACGTAGTGGGTGCGGCCGATCTCCAGGGACTTGGGGATGTTGGTGCGGACCACGTCGGAGATGCCAAAGTCAGGCTCACTGAGGGTGAGCAGGAGGCAGTCCTCGGTGTTCTTTGCCAATGCCACGAAGCGCTGGGGGTCATGGGGGTCCAGGGACAGAAGATTGCGGTTCAAAAGCTCAGTCATAGAAAAGTTCCTCCTAGAAAAAGATTGTAAAAAGAGAAATGCGGCCCATCAGCCGAGGCTCATTTGATTCTGTTCCCCTTTCTGCTTTCCTGCTCTCAGGATAGCAGAAAACTGGGAAAGTTTCTGTTGCAGTTGCATCATATTGAAAATAAACCCACGAAATCATGGGTGGCGAGAGGAAGCAAACCCTGGAAAGTGCAGAGCCAAGGCCTTCCAAAAGTCCGCCCCTTTCTGCAAAATACTCTCATCGAAGCGGAAATCGTCGGCGTGGAGGGCGGGGGAGGGGCCAGTGCCCAGGAAAAAGAACAGCCCTGGCAGCTGGCGTTGATACCAGGAGAAGTCCTCGGCAATCATCACCGGCTTGTCCAATGCCACGAAGTCCAGCCCACAGGCGCGGACCTGGTCGTAGAGGTCAGGGGGATTCCAAACAGCGGGGTAGCCGTCGCTGGTGTGGACAGACACGGTGCACCTGCTCTCCTGGGCCACTGCCTGGGCGATGGCTTGCAGCCCGTCCCGGAGCTGGAAAAAGATCTCGTCCTGAAAGGCCCGCAGGCTCCCTAGAAGGACAGTTTTCCCACTGACGGCGTTGCGCACCGTGCCGCTCTCCATCCGTCCAAATTTCAGCAGACGGAATACCTGGGGGGGGAGTGCCTGCTCTAGGGCCACCGCCCGACGGTAAAATTCCATCCCGGCGGCCAGGGCGTCGATGCCCTCCTCTGCCTTGGCGATGTGACTGGAACGGCCGGTGATTTCCACGCTGACCTCACAAGAACGGCTCATCAGCTCGTTTTTCCGGCTGGCGATGACCCCGGCGGGGAGGTCAGGCCACAGGTGCATCCCGAAGATACACTGGACATTGTGCTGGGTGAACAGGCCGCTCTGGCACAGGTCCTTGGCTCCTCCGGTGGTTTCCTCCGCAGGCTGAAAGACCAGGAGGACGTTGTGGGGAAGCTGGGCCTGCTGGCTCAGCCACTGGGCCAGGTCCAGGAGCATGGCCATGTGGCCGTCGTGGCCGCAGGCGTGCATCTTGCCGGGGTGCTGGGAGGCAAACGCCTGGCCGGTGTTCTCCTGAATGGGCAGGGCGTCGGCGTCGCTGCGAAAGGCGATGGCAGCAGGCTGTCCAAAATCGAAAAAGGCGCACAGGGCGCCGGGGATGGGGCTGGACAAGGTACAGCCCAGGGGTTGCAGAATGCTTTGCAGGTAGTGTAGGGTCTTGGGCAGCTCCCGATCCAATTCAGGGATCTGGTGGAGGGCCCGGCGGTGGGTGATCACGGACATAATGGCTCCCTTCTTCTTGCATTTATGCAGGAGAGATGGTATACTTTTGCATGATTTATTTGTTGCCTGTAGGTCAAACAAAAGGAGGAACCCAGTATGGACGCACAGGAAATCATTGAACGCATCCGAACAGCAGAGAAGAAAACCCCCGTCCGGGTCTTTGTCCAGGAGAAACGCCCCGTGGACTTCCCCAATGCCACCGTTTTCCCCTGTGGGGAGAGCAAGATCATCTTTGGGGACTGGAAGGACATCGCCCCCGTTTTGGAGGCCCAGGCCGGGGACCTGGACAAGGTGGTCATTGAGAACGACTGCCGCAACTCTGCCATCCCCCTGCTGGATATGAAGGGGATCAACGCCCGCATCGAGCCGGGGGCTGTGATTCGGGAGAAGGTTGAGATTGGGGACAACGCCGTCATCATGATGGGCGCGGTGATCAACATCGGGGCCGTCATCGGTGCGGGGACCATGATCGACATGGGCGCGGTCCTGGGTGGCCGGGCTATTGTGGGGAAGAACTGCCACATCGGCGCGGGAACGGTCCTGGCCGGGGTGGTGGAGCCCGCCAGTGCGGTCCCCGTGGTGGTAGAGGACGACGTGATGATCGGGGCCAACGCCGTGGTGTTGGAGGGCTGCCGCATCGGCAAGGGGGCCGTGGTGGCCGCCGGCGCGGTGGTGGTCAGTGATGTGGCACCGGACACAGTGGTGGCCGGCGTCCCTGCCCGGGTCCTCAAGCGCAAGGACGGCAAGGCGGCAGAAAAGACCGCTTTGGTGGAGGCCTTGCGGGAGCTGTGAGCTTGCCCCGACTGGTTTCCTAGTAGTATACCACAAAAAGGCTTTTCGGTCTATTCCGAAAAGCCTTTTTGTGTGGGAAATTCAGAAGCTGGGCAATTCCTCGTCAAAAATCTCCCCCTTGGCCACAATGTTGGTGGGGCCGGTGAGCCAGAGGTTTTGGACCTGTTCATCCTTCCGGTCCACATCCACAGTGAGGACACCGCCGCCCATGGTTACTTGGACGTTTCGTCCGCTGACCTGTCCCAACAGAGTGAGCACAGTTACCACACTCCCGGTGCCGGTGCCGCAGGCCAGGGTGAAGTCCTCCACCCCCCGCTCATAGGTTTTTTCCAAGACCTGATCTTGGCCGGTGATTTCATAGAAGTTCACATTGGCCCCCTTGGGGAAGTTTGGGTGATACCGCAGCGCCCGTCCCAACTGGAACAGCGCTGCCGGGTCCGCCTGGGCCAAGCCAGGATAGGGGACCACGGCGTGGGGGAGCCCTGGGTTTCCCAGCTCCACATAGGCCAGGGGATAGGCCTTGCCATCGACCACCGCTGTCTCCTGAAGGTGAACGGTGGTGGGGTCGTTGAGGCGGATGCGGTAGTGCCGCTGGTCTATCCGCGTCCCAGTGACGATGCCTGCGGTGGTCTCAATGACCTGCTCCGTCCCGGAGAGGCCCATCTCATAGCCGTAGCGGCAGATGCAGCGGGCGCCGTTGCCGCACATCTCCCCCACGGAACCGTCGCTGTTGAAAAACAGCATCTTGAAGTCAGCCCGGTCAGAGGGCTCCACCACCATCAGCCCATCCGCGCCCAGGGACAGGTGGGGGGTGCAGAGGGTCTGAGCCAGCAGGGGGAGGGCAGAGGGGGGCAGCTTCCCCTCCATATTGTTCAAAATGATAAAATCATTACCTGCGCCGTTCATTTTCCAAAAATTCATGGGGCATACTCCTTTCCAAACTCATGCGAAGATAAAAATTTCCTCAATGGGGGCCTCTACCGCCCGGGAGATGTCGATGGCCAGCTTCAGGGAGGGGTTGTACTGGGCTTTTTCCAGACGCATGATAGTCTCCCGCCGCACCCCCACCTGCTGGGCCAGCTGCTCCTGGGTCAGCCCCTTCAACTGACGGTATTTTTTCAGCTCGCACACAAAGTCCGCCATGGCTTATTCCTCGCTGTCGCTGTGATCGTAGCGGTAGAGAAGGTATTCCTGCAAAAAGAGCACCAGCCCCAACACCAGAGAGAGGACGATGGATAGGGCGATGAAACTATACTCCAAGCTGCCCAGCAGTTTCCCCCGGCTGAGGAGGATTGCAGACAGGAAGAGGATGGAGAACCCGATCTTCATAGCGGTGTATTCCGCCCGCATCCGGTTTTCCCGAAAGCGTTCGTCCATGAACGTGTTAGAGAGCTTGCCCTCATAGAAGAAGCCGAAAAAGCCGAAGAAGAGGAAGAAGAAAAAGGGGGTTACATCTTGGTGGGTGGGGTAAGACCAGAATCCCAGGAAGCCCAGAAAGCCCAACAGTCCCAGGAAGCCCAGCTTTGGGTTCAGGCTGCGGGTGGTCTGGGCGGTTTGCCCCCGCCGCTTCCGCGCCCAGATGCCCCGGATCAGCCAGACAGAGAGGCCCAGCACATACAGAAGCAGAAAGAGCGCGGCTAGGAGCATGGGCAGGTCTTGGGGACGAAAGACGTAGGTGGAGAGGTCCGTGGGGGCCACCAGGCGGGCGTCGTTGTACTGGACAGAATACCAGGAGGCCAGGGCCAGGAGGACGGCGCAGGCCACGCCCAGCAGGAGAGCCATTCGAGGTGTTTTCTTTTTGTTCATCATAGAGGCACCTTCCTTGAAGTGATATATTTATCTCTTAATGGGATAAATATATCACGTTCAGAAAGCGATGTCAAGAAAAAGTTACAAATATATCTCTTTTAGTGGGAAGAGGGAAGCATTGCTGATATACGGGTGTTCTGTACCGGGGCTGAAAGCGGTTTTGTTTACAGTTCTCCAGAAATCACAGCCCGAAAATCCTCCAAGGCCTTGGAGGGTTCAAATTCGATGAGCTCATATTGGGCGATTCCCTCCACATAAAAGGGGTCCTGGACCATGAGGGCCTCGGCCTCTTCCCTGGTGGAGCAGTTGCACAGGATGATTCCACCGGTGCGGGGGATTTTCCGGCCAGAGCAGATAAATTCCCTGGTCAGGTAGTGCTGGTCTAGGTACTGGAAATGCCGGGGCAGGACTTTTTCCAGTTCCTCTATGGGTTTGACATAGGTTAGATTGAAGATAAACATACGGTGCCTCCTTTTGCATCTTGGGAAATTTTTGAGAATGCCACCAGTATACCCTGAGGGATTGGCCCTGTCAATCCTTCCCAGCGCTTGACAGGGTGAATCACTGGTGCTATAGTTTTTTGGAAAGAACGTGGGAGTTACCCTGTAGATCGAGAGAGGAAGAGAGAGTATGGCCCTCAGTGTCCTGCATGTGGCTGGCCTCCTGGCCACTGTTTTTCTCATCATTGGGATTGGCATCTATTCTGGCCGGAAGGTCAGCTCTGGGGAGGACTTCTCCAATGGGGGAGGAAAGGCCGGGGCCTGGATCGTCTGTGGGGCCATCATGGGCACCCTGGTCAGCGGACAGGCCACCATCGGCACCGCACAGCTGGCCTTTTCCTTTGGCATGTCCGCCTGGTGGTTCACCCTGGGGTCCGGTATCGGCTGCCTGATCTTAGCCTTGGGCTTTGCAGCCCCCTACCGCCGCAGCGGATGCGCCACCTTATTACAAATCGTTTCCAAAGAGTACGGCCCCAAGGCAGAGACTTTGGGGAGTGTCTTTTGTTCTATCGGTATTTTCATCAGCGTGGTGGCCCAGGTGCTCTCTGCCACGGCCCTGCTCATCACCATATTCCCCCTGAACCATCTGGTGGCGGCGCTGCTGTCCATTGCCTTGATGGCCTTTTACGTGATCTTTGGGGGTATGTGGGGGGCAGGCATGGGTGGGGTGGCCAAGCTGATCCTGCTGTATGTGTCCTCCATTGTGGGGGGTATCCTGGTTTACGGCCTGGCCAATGGCTATGACGGCGTGTTGGAGACCTTGGAGGCCCTCTTGGCCAGCAGCCCCCTGGGGGAGCTGAACGGCTTGCAGGGGGCAGAGGCAGTCCACCAGCGCTTTACCTCCCTGTTCTCCCGTGGGGCCTCCAAGGATTTGGGCTCCTGCCTGTCCCTGCTTCTGGGGGTGCTCTCCACCCAGACCTACGCCCAAGCCATCTGGTCTGCCAAAACAGATCGGGCGGCCAAGAAGGGGGCCCTGCTCAGTGCAGTCCTTATCCCCCCCATCGGGGTGGCCTGTATCCTCATTGGGCTGTATATGCGGGGCCATTGTATCACTGCCGACGAGATATCGGCCCTTCAGGCTGCGGGACAGGCGGTGCCGGCAGGGATGATCCCAATCGCCTCCACCTCCCAGGTGTTCCCGGTGTTTGTGGTACACTTCATGCCCAAGCTCCTGGGGGGCGTGGTGCTGGGGACCCTTTTCATCACCGTGGTAGGGGGCGGTTCTGGCCTGGCCCTGGGCATGGCCTCCATTTTGGTGACGGATATCTTTGCCCGGAAAAGCCCCCGGGTGCGGGAGTCCGGAACCAACCTGGTGGTCACCCGGACTACCATTCTTGTGATTCTGGCGGCGGCGGCGGTGGTGGCCATCCTGGTGCCGGGGGCTATGATCAACGACTTTGGCTTCCTCTCCATGGGCTTGCGGGGGGCGGTGGTATTTCTGCCCCTGTGCGGCGGACTGTGGTTCCAAGGGAAAATTCCCGGCCGCTTTGCCCTGGCGGCCATCATCGCTGGGCCCATTGCCGTGCTGGTGGGGAACTTCCTGGCCCTGCCCTTTGCCCCGCTGTTCCTTGGCATGGCGGTATGCCTGGCCATCATGGCTGTGGGCTATGCCGTGGGGCGGAAAAAGGCCCCGGTGGGGGCGGGGACATCCCAGAAATAACAGGAAGGTTCCCCGGAGGCGTTGCT
>CAJUCB010000012.1:0-24125 GCA_910584805.1 uncultured Oscillospiraceae bacterium | reverse complement strand
GGCGCTTCCCTTCTGTTTCTCCGCCTTGGCAAACGGGAAAAATAGGGGTATAATAAGGGGCAAGACAGGTCCGGCGGCGGAACGCGCCGGAGAGAACAACGAGCAACAGAAGGGAGACACAACCATGCTGGGAGCACTCATTGGTGATATTGTCGGTTCCCCCTATGAATGGAAGAACCTGAAAAGTAAAAATTTCCCCCTTTTTCGCCGCAGCAGCTGTATGACGGACGACAGTGTCCTCACGGCGGCGGTGGCATCTGCCCTGCTTATGGAGGGCTGGAAGGTGGACTTGGAGCAGTTCAAAACCGACCTGGTGGGGGAGCTGCGGCGGCTGGGTCACCACTACCTGGGTTTCGCCTTTGGCCCCCGCTTTGAGCGCTGGCTCCTCAGCGACGACCCCAAGCCCTACAACAGCTATGGAAACGGCAGTGCCGCACGGGTCTCCCCGGTGGCCTGGGTGGCGGAGAGCCTGCCGGAGTGCTTAGCCCTGGCGAAAGCCTCCGCGGAGGTGACCCACGACCACCCCGACGGCATTGCCGGGGCCCTGGCTGTGGCCGGGGCGGTGTATCTGGCCCGGACAGGGGAGGACAAGGAGACCATCCGGGATCATGTGACCCGCTACTACCGCCTGGACTTCACCCTGGACGAGATTCGCAAGGACTATACCCAGGACACCAGTTGTGCCGGCAGTGTCCCCCAAGCCCTAGAGGCCTTTTTTGAGGCGGAGGACTTTGAGGACGCCATCCGGGGGGCCATCTCCATTGGGGGCGACAGCGATACCATTGCCACCATCACCGGTGGGGTGGCGGCGGCCTTTTACGGCGTGCCGAAGGCCATTCGGGCGGAGGCCATGCGCTGCATCGATGGGGAGGTGCGCAACATTTACGACCGCTTCGCCAAGGAATACTGAGGGGTGAGGGATATGTGGAACACAACCCTGTGCTATATCCAGCGGGAGGGGCAATACCTGATGCTCCACCGGGTGAAGAAGGAGAACGATATCAACCACGAGAAGTGGATCGGTGTAGGGGGCAAGTTTGAGGACAAGGAGAGCCCCGAGGAATGCTTGCTCCGGGAGGTGAAGGAGGAGACGGGGTTGACCCTGACCCACTATGCCTACCGGGGGCTGGTCACCTTCGTCTCCGACCGCTGGACCACGGAGTATATGCACCTCTTCACCGCCGACGCCTGGGAGGGGGAGCTACTCCCCTGCGATGAGGGGGATTTGGAGTGGGTGGACATAGATAAGGTCTGTGACCTGCCCATTTGGACGGGGGACAAGATCTTTTTGGATCTGCTCCGTCAGGACGTGCCTTTCTTCTCCTTAAAGCTATCCTACCAGGGGGACACCCTGGTGGAGGCGGTGTTGAATGGAAAAGCGCTGTTGGAGGTATGAGAAAAAGGCCAAGCCTGCCCGGAAGGGCGACTTGGCCTTTTTGTTGTACAACCGTGTATTTTGGAGGAAACACGGGCCGATGAGACAGGGTTGGTTATTCGGCGCTGCCGTCGCTCCACGTCCAATCGCGGATTTCTGGCAGGTCCATCCCGTACTCGGCGATATACTGCTTGTGCTCCACCAGCTTGTCCTGAAGCTGTTGGATGAGGAAAGCACCCCGGGTGCCCAACTTCTCCGGCAGGAGGTTGACCACATCCATGGCGAGATGGAAACGGTCCAGGTTGTTCAGCACACGCATGTCGAAGGGGGTGGTGATGGTGCCCTCTTCGATATACCCCCGTACGTGGAGGTTCTTGTTCTTCCGGCGGTAGGTCAGCTCATGGATGAGGGACGGGTAACCGTGGAAGGTGAAGAGGATGGGCTTGTCCTTGGTGAAGAGCATGTCATACTGCTGGTCGGACAGGCCGTGGGGATGCTGGCTGTCGGACTGCAGGCGCATCAGATCCACCACGTTGATGACCCGGACCTTCACATCGGGGAAGTGCTCCCGGAGGATGGTGACGGTGGCCAAGGTCTCTAGGGTGGGGGTCTCGCCGCAGCAGGCCAGGACGATGTCGGGTTCTTCCCCTTGGTCGTTGGAGGCCCACTGCCAGATGCCGATGCCCTGGGTGCAGTGCTTCACCGCCTGTTCCATGGTCAGCCACTGGGGCCGGGGATGCTTGGAGGTTACCAGGACGTTGACATAGTCCCGGCTGGCGATGCAGTGGTTGAAGCAGGAGAGCAGGCAGTTGGCATCCGGGGGCAAGTAAATGCGCACGACGTCGGCCTTTTTGTTCACCACATGGTCCAGGAAACCGGGGTCCTGATGGGTGAAGCCGTTGTGGTCCTGCTGCCAGACGTTAGAGGAGAGGATATAGTTCAAGGAGGCGATGCTCTGCCGCCAAGGCAGCTCATTGCAGGTTTTCAGCCATTTGGCGTGCTGGGCGAACATGGAGTCCACGATGCGGATGAATGCCTCATAGCTGTTGAAGAAGCCGTGGCGGCCTGTGAGCAGATAGCCTTCCAGCCAGCCCTCGCACATGTGCTCGGAGAGCATGGCGTCCATGGCCCGTCCGCTGCGGCCCAAAAATTCGTCGTTGGGGCCGGTCTCCGCGTTCCAGACCCGGTTGGTGGCTTCGAACATGGGGGTGAGGCGGTTGGACTTGCTCTCATCGGGGCCAAAGACCCGGAAGTTTTTCGCGGACTCGTTCTCCTTCACGATGTCCCGCACGAACTCACCCAGTACCAGCATGTCCTGGGCCTCCACCGCGCCGGGGGAGGGGATGTCGATGCCGTACTGGCGGAAGTCCGGCAGGCGCAGTTCCCGCAGGAGCTTGCCGCCGTTGGCGTGGGGGTTGGCACCCATGCGCCGGTCCCCCTGGGGGATCAGCTCCTGGAGGGAGGAGACCAGCTTGCCGTCGTCGGTGAAGAGCTCTTCGGGACGGTAGCTCTTCAGCCACTGTTCCAGCAGGCCCAGGTGCTCCGGCTTGGACATGTCGATGGGCACCTGATGGGCCCGGAAAGAGCCCTCGATCACCTGGCCGTCCACTTCCTTGGGGCCGGTCCAGCCTTTGGGGGAGCGCAGGACGATCATGGGCCAGGAGGGACGGGCCTCCTCGCCGCTGATCCGGGCGTTGGCCTGGATGCGCTTGATCTCCCGGATGGCCCAGTCCAGGGCAGAGGCCATCTTCTGGTGCATGTCCTTGGGGTCATCCCCCTCCACGAAGCGGGGTTCCCAGCCGCAGCCCCGGAAGAAGTCCTCCATCTCCGTCTTGGAGATGCGGGAGAAGATGGTGGGGTTGTGGATTTTGAAGCCGTTCAGGTGGAGGATGGGCAGCACTGCCCCGTCCCCCACGGGGTTGAGGAACTTGTTGGAGTGCCAGGCGGTGGCCAGGGGGCCGGTTTCCGCCTCGCCGTCCCCCACCACGCAGGCGGCGATGAGGTCGGGGTTGTCGAACACTGCGCCGAAAGCATGGGCCAGGGAGTAGCCCAGCTCGCCGCCCTCATGGATGGAACCGGGGGTTTCCGGTGCCACATGGCTGGGGATGCCGCCGGGGAAGGAGAACTGCTTGAAGAGGCGGCGCATCCCTTCCAGGTCCTGGCTGATGTTGGGATAGACTTCACTGTATACCCCTTCCATATAGGTCTGGGCCACCATGGCGTTGCCGCCGTGGCCGGGGCCGGAGAGGTAAATCATGTCCAGGTCATACTTGACGATGGCCCGGTTGAGGTGGGTATAGATGAAGTTCTGACCGGGTACGGTGCCCCAATGGCCGACGATTTTCTTCTTGATATGTTCGGGCTGCAGGGGCTCTTTCAGCAGAGGGTTGTCCAGTAGATAAAGCTGGCAGGCAGAGAGATAGTTGGATGCGCGCCAGTAAGCGTCCACTTTTTCCAGTTGCGTGGGAGTGAGCGCAGCCTTACGGGACATCCGAGCGGATGTTTTGGCGATGGGCTTCGCTGTGCCTTTCGGTTTTCTAGGCATGGGAAAAACCTCCTTTTCCGTTTGGATATATGTATATTATATACAAATCAGCGAAAGAATCAATCATTATTTGCCATAAATTGAAAATAAAATGCAGTTTATTACCAAGGTATCCCCTGGCAAGGGGATTTGCAGGCTGTCTTGCTTGGTCAGGGCGGATACTGAAGCGGAGCTTGCAGCCCTGGCAGAAATAGAGGGAAATGGCCCCGCGCAACCGCAACGCGACATGGAAATATCCAAACGCAACAAGGAATTGCTGGCGTTGCGGACCCTGCCCAGGTATGATAGGGCAAGATTACAGTACAGGAGGTACATGGATATGGCATTTTCCGACAATCTACAATTCCTTCGCACCAAGGCGGGGATGACCCAGGAGCAGTTGGCCGAGGAGCTGGAAGTTTCCCGGCAATCTGTGAGCAAATGGGAGGGGGGCCAGAGCTTTCCGGAGATGGAAACGCTGCTGCGCCTGTGCGACCGCTACGATGTGGACCTGGATACGCTGCTCCGGGGCAGTGTGGAGAAGAGCAGGGAGGGGGACACTGCCCAGTATGACCGATTTATGGATGTCTTTTCTTGGCGCATCGCCCTCTCCGTGGGGGCCATTCTCCTGGGGGTGGCACTGCAGGGCTTTCTGGATGCCTACGGCGTGTCGGAGGCGGTGAGCTGTGCCCTGTTCCTGCTGGTGGTGACGGTGTCAGTGGTGGTGATGGTGGCCAGCGGCATCCAATATAGCGCCTTTTGTAAGGAGCACCCCACCATTGTGGATTTCTATACGCCGAAACAACGCAGCGCCTTTCAGAGAAAATTCGTGTGGCTCATCTCCGGCGGCGTGGGGGCCATTCTCTTTGGCGTGGTGCTGCTGACTCTGGGGGAGCAATTCTTAGAGGAGGAATTTTATGGGGACCAGATGGCAGCGGTGTTTTTGGCCATTGTGGCAGGGGCGGTGACGACCTTTGTCTACGGCGGTCTGCAAAGCGAGAAGTATAATGTGGAGAAGTATAACCGAGAGAACAACCCCACCCCAGAGGTGAAGGCTCGCAAGGGGCTCATCAGCATGATATGCGGGGGGCTGATGGTCACTGTTACGGCGGTTTATGTGGGGCTGGGCTTGGCCCTGCATCTGTGGGGGACTACTTGGTGGGTGTTTGCCGTGGGGGGCATCCTCTGCGGGGTGGTGAACATCACGTTGAACCCCTATCGGGGAATGGACTGAACAGACCAAGGGCCGGCTGCTAGAGGGATAGCCGGCCCTTGGCCTCTGCTGGCAAGGCAAAAGAATTTGACAATCCCGGCCGTCCATGGTATATTGAAGTATCTATGAACAGGGCAAATGCCCTGCTGTCAGCCTGCACCTATAGGCTGGCATTCCCTTTCATCACCCAACCAGGAGGTTTTTATGGCAAACGAATCCATTCCCCTTACTTATAAGGGTCATCCCCTTCGTCGGAAGGACGATCTGATCTACTATGGCGACATGGCCGACTCTCACATCATCCTGTTGCAGATCCAGGAGACCAAGCCGGTGGGCGACCTGAAGGTGGCCACCAAGGTGAACATCCAGCTCCAACTCACGGACCCGGATTTGAAGAGCCGGGACCGGGTGGTCAAGCGCAGCGAAAAGGACAGCCTGTACGCGGCCATTGACATTGCCTCTGTCTGGTTGGAGCGCGCCTTGGCCGCACGCTAAGGGAGGTGCCACAAATGAGACTTGCACAATTCAGCAGGAGAGTGGCGGCCTGCACCCTGGCCGCCGTCTCCCTCCTCTCCGTCACTGCCCTGGCCGCGCCAGGGGACGAGGGGATGGCGTCGGAAAGTGAAATCATCGCTGCCCAGGCAGCCCAGCGGGCCCAAAGCAGCGGCTCTGCCATCCAAGTAGGCACGGACAAGCCCGCTTCCGCCGTCCAGGCCCAGGGCAACGGTACCAGCCCCATCACTGTGACTGGGGATCAGGCCCAGGGCAGCTTCCAGGTGGTCTACCAGGATCAGAACGGCCAGGAGACCAGCGCCACCGTTACGGCCAAAAACCCGGAGGACGTGGTGTTTGCCTGCGTGAACGCCGGTGGCGACCCCCTGCGGGTGCGCCAGGGCCCCGGCACCACCTATCCCATCCTGTGTACTGTCAACGACGGGAACCTGTTCGCCATCACCGGCAAGGTGGACGGCTGGTATCAGATTGCCTGCAACGGCCGTACCGGCTACGTCTCCGCAGAATTCATCCTGGAAAAGACCGTGGATGATTTGATCAACGGTGGTGGGGACACCAACGACGGCCTGACGGACTCCGAGTACGACGGCACCAAGGCCCAGGAGATTGTCAACTATGCCCTTCAGTTCAAGGGCTACCCCTATGTGTACGGTGCAGCGGGCCCCAACAGCTTTGACTGTTCCGGTTTTACCTCCTACGTGTTCAAACACTTCGGCTACCGCCTGAACCGCTCGTCCAGGGACCAGCTGCGCAACGGTGTCCCGGTGGACAAGTCCCAGCTTCAGCCTGCGGACTTGCTCCTCTTCTCCCGGGATGGCAACACGGTGAGCCATGTGGGGCTTTACATCGGCAACGGAAAGTTCATCCACGCCTCCACGTCTACCACCGGCGTGATCATCAGCGACTTGAACTCTACCTACTACACCAACCATTACTACGCAGCCCGGCGGATCATCTGAGGCCGGTCAGAGGACAAAAAAAGAGGCGCGTTGCAGAGCTATTCTGCGACGCGCCTCTTTCCGGGATGGAACAATCAGATGGGCTCTTTCAACTCAGAGAGCCGGGCGTTGTTGGCTTGAATCTTGGCGTTGGCTTCTTCCAGCTGGCGGTACCAGAACTCGTAGCCCTCTGGGGGCACGGGGTTGGCGGCCACGAAGCACTTGCCGATCTCGGCATAGGCCTTCTTCTTGTTCTCCTCTTCGGAGACATTGTCCAGGTTCAGCTTGGCGCTCTCGCCCAGGTCCTTGGCCTTGCCCAGGCCGGTGAGGGTTAGGTTCTTTGCCTTTTCCCCAAGGTTTTTCCATTCTGCCATCTTGTTTACCTCCTCTAAAAATTATGTAGCGGTTGTTTTGCCCTGAGGTGGTATCAGGGCCCTATTGACACTATATGCCATTGCTTGGGAGAATGCTTATGAAGATTTCATTTGCCCCCTTGGAGGGGATCACCGGCTGGGTCTACCGAAGCATCCATCATGCTATGTTTCCCGGCCTGGATGCCTATTATGCCCCGTTTTTTGCCCCCACCGGGGACAGCCCCTTGACCAACAAGGGCCTTGCAGACCTGCAGCCGGAGCACAACCACGGCCTTACCCTGGTCCCACAGCTGCTCACCAACCGGGCAGAGGATTTCCTCGCCGCCGCAAAAGGCCTGGAGACGTTGGGGTATCGGGAGATCAACTGGAACCTTGGTTGCCCCTCCGGTACCGTGACAGCCAAGGGCAAGGGGGCGGGGTTCCTCCGGGAGCCGGAGCGCCTGGACGCCTTTTTTCAAAGGGTTTTTGACGCTGCCCCGGATATCCAGCTCTCGGTAAAAACCCGGGTGGGCTGGGAGGATGAAAAGGAGTGGCCAACTCTGCTGGAAATCTTTGACCGCTATCCCATCCGGCTGCTTATCATTCACCCCCGGGTCCGCCAGGACTTTTACCGGGAGCCGGTGCGCCTGGGGGCGTTCGCTTACGCGGCAGAGCACAGCGGCCTGCCCCTGTGCTACAACGGGGACCTGAACACTCCGGCGGACTGCACCGCCATCCAGGCGCGGTTCCCAGCGGTGGCGGGGCTCATGCTGGGCCGGGGGCTGATTGCCAACCCTGCCCTGGGGCGGCAGCTTCAGGGGGGAGCGCCCCTGGAAAAGGGGGAGCTGCGGACCTTCCACGACCGCCTGCTGGAGGCCTACCGGGAAACCCTCTCCGGGGAACGGCCGGTGCTGGGGAAAATGAAGGAGCTATGGTTTTACCACGCCGCCTTGTTTGACGACCCCAGCCGGTATATGAAAGCCATCCGCAAGTCCAAATCCCTGGCAGACTACCGTTTTGCTGTGGATGCTCTCTTCCGGGATCGGGACCTGCGCCCCGATGGTGGGTATTTCCGGCCTTAACCGATGCCCTCGGTGGGCAGATGGAAGATGTCCCGGAGCAGACGTTTTTCCTCTTCCCAGTCCGCCAAGGGACGGCAGAGCTGTTCCTGGCCGTTGCGTTCCTCAAAGTAGCAGTGCCGCCGCACGGCCACGATGCCGTCGGGGGTGTAGATGGATACCCGGGGGGCCTGGACCATCACGGAGTCTGGATGATGGGCATAATAAAAGGTGGGGGTGACATAGTCCAGGTCGATGTTGGGTTCCAGGGAGAAGCCGTAGAGGGACTTCCAGTCCTCACCGGGGCAGCGCTGGTACTGGACCCAGCCGTAAAAGGGGTCCTCTTTGTACATATACTCGCAAGCGCCGTCCTCCTGGATGATGTTGCCCATGAGCAGCAGAGGGATGCGGGCGTATTCCAGGGTGGAGCCCACATCGGTGGTGTATTGGGTGCCGTTGAGGCTGACCCCCAGGACCCGGTGGCGGCGAAATTCTATCTTGCCATAGCCGGTGATCCGGGCGTTGTAGCTGATGACCTGGAAGCCCAGGGAGATGAGCAGCCAGTTGTATAGGGTGTTGATTTCTGAGCACAACCCGCCCCGCTTCTGCCGGACGATCTTTTCAAACAAGGCCTCTCGCTCCAAGGAGATGGGCCGCCCTGCCAACACGTCCAAGTTCTCAAAGGGGACACTGCGCTGATGGGCCTGGTGGAGACGGGTGAGCCCTGCCAGGTTCAGGGAGACGGGGCCGCTGAGGCCGATGCGGTTCAAATATTCGTCGATTTGCGCCTGGGTCATAGGGGGGCCGTTGAGGCGCTCAAAGTCCATGTAATCAAAGTTTACCATAGGAGTTGTTCCTTCTTTTCCTTTGTCATATGGGATTTTCTCTATTTTATCACAGCGGAAGATTTTTTTCAACGGCGGAGCGTGAGAGACTTGCAGTTGCAAGAACAGTTTTATTCTGCCCTTGACAAATCCCTAAACCATGGCATATACTAAGGAGAACAAAGCAAAGGCAAGGAAGGGAAGTAGTACGCGCCAAGCGGGGGTACAGAGAGGGGACGGTTGCTGTGAGTCTCCCCCCAGCCGCGGGGAAGTCGTCCCGGAGCTGCCTGCCCGAACCTTGGAGTAAGGCAGGCCGGTCCCCCGTTACCGGGATAAGAAGCGCAGGCCCTTGGCCTGAACTCAGGTGGTACCGCGGAGTTTCTTCGCCCTGGAGCCCTTACGGGGGCCTGGGGCGTTTTTTGCTGTACCCGGACAGAGAGGATTGTGACCATGAACGAAAACGCGCTGTTCATCAACCAAACCACCTATGACCGCCGGGCCCTGGCGGCCATGAACCGCCTGGCTCAGGCCAGCGTGCGCAAGGAGAAATCCCGGCGTACCCGGGGCGGCAATGCCATCATCGGTGTGGCCTTCCTGTCGGGGGGCATCTATTGCTACAAGGGAGAAGGCTGGCAACTGGCTGGGTCGCTGCTCATCCTCTACGGGCTCTTCCTGCTGTTGATGGTCCTGCGTTGGGACGCCTACCAGCTCCGCTCCTCCCAGCGCCAGCTTCAAAGCGCCATGAAGGTATGTACCTACGCCTTTGAGGAGGAGGAGTTCACCTGCGCCACCCAGGCGGGGGTGACCCACCACCCCTATGAGCAGGTCTTTGCCGTGGTGGCGGACGAGCAGTGGTACGTCCTGTTTTTCGATGAGGATCACGGGGTCATTTTGGAAAAGACAGGCTTTACCGAGGGGGATGCCCTGGGCTTTAAGAGCTTCATTGGCCAGCACACCCAGCTCCCCATCCAGGAATTTTGAAAACTGCGCGGCCCCTGGGCCGCTGAACAAACGAGGAGGAACCCATGAGAAAAGAATTGCCAAAGGTCTACGACCCCAGAGAGGTGGAAGGCCGCATTTATGCCCAGTGGGAGGAGAACAAGTGCTTCGCCGGTATCCGGGATGCCAAGAAGAAGCCCTATACCATTGTCATGCCGCCCCCCAACGTCACCGGACAGCTCCACATGGGCCACGCCATGGACTGTACCCTGCAAGATATCCTCATCCGCTTCAAGCGTATGGAGGGCTATGCCGCCCTGTGGGTCCCTGGCGTGGACCACGCGGGCATCTCCACCCAGGTGAAGGTGGAGGAGGACTTGCGCAACAACGAGGGCTTGAGCCGCTATGACCTGGGCCGGGAAAAATTCTTGGAGCGGGTGTGGTCTTGGAAGGCCAAGTACGGTGCCCGTATTGTGGAGCAGCAGAAGAAGCTGGGGGTCTCCTGTGACTGGGACCGGGCCCGTTTCACCATGGACGACGGGCTGTCCCATGCTGTCCGGGAGGTGTTTGTCAGCCTTTATGAGAAGGGCTTGATCTATAAAGGCAGCCGCATCATCAACTGGTGCCCCAACTGCGTCACCGCCCTCTCCGACGCCGAGGTGGAATATGTGGACAAGCCCGGCCACCTGTGGCACATCAAGTACCCCATCAAAGACGAGCCGGGGCGCTACGTGATTGTGGCCACCACCCGACCGGAAACCATGCTGGGGGACTCCGGCGTGGCCGTCCACCCCGACGACGCGCGCTACAAGGACCTGGTGGGCAAGCACTGCATCCTGCCTCTCATGGACCGGGAAATCCCCATCGTGGCCGACGAATATGTGGAGATGGAGTTTGGTACTGGCTGTGTGAAGATGACCCCCGCCCACGACCCCAACGACTTTGAGGTGGGCTTGCGCCACAAGCTGGAATCCATCCGTGTCCTAGACGACCACGGTGTGGTCAACGAGCTGGGGGGCAAGTATGAGGGAATGGAGCGCTATGAGGCCCGGAAGGCCGTGGTGGCAGACCTGGAAGCTCTGGGCTTCTTGGAAAAAGTGGAGGACCACCAGCACAACGTGGGCACCTGTTACCGCTGCCACAACGATGTGGAGCCCATCATCTCCGCCCAGTGGTTCGTGAAGATGGAGCCCCTGGCCAAGGAGGCCCTGCGGGTGGTCAACGAGGGGGAGACCCGCTTCGTCCCCGACCGCTTCGCCAAGACGTATACCAACTGGATGGAGAATGTCCACGACTGGTGTATCTCCCGCCAGCTCTGGTGGGGGCACCAAATTCCCGTGTGGTACTGTGCGGACTGCGGCCACATGACCGTCTCCCGGACAGATGCCACCCAATGTGAAAAATGCGGCTCCAAGAATATTGAGCGGGACCCCGACGTGCTGGACACCTGGTTCAGCTCCGCCCTGTGGCCTTTCTCCACTTTGGGTTGGCCGGAAAAGACCGAGGACTTGGACTTTTTCTATCCCACCGACGTGCTGGTCACCGGCTATGATATCATCTTCTTCTGGGTGGCCCGGATGATCTTCTCCGCCTGTGAGCACACAGGGAAGCCCCCCTTCCACACTGTGTTCATCCATGGCCTGATCCGGGACGATAAGGGCCGGAAGATGAGTAAGTCCCTGGGCAACGGCATTGACCCCCTGGAAATTGCCGAGCAGTACGGCGCCGATGCCCTGCGTTTCAACCTGGTCACCGGCAACAGCCCTGGCAACGACATGCGTTTTTACACCGAGCGCTGTGAGGCCATGCGTAACTTTGCCAATAAGATTTGGAACGCCTCCCGTTTCCTGATGATGAACCTGACCATCGGGGAGAACGCCTTGCCGGAGAAGCTGGAGTTGGAGGACAAATGGATTCTCTCCAAGATGAACACTGTGGTGGCGGAGATCACGGAGAATATGGACCGCTATGAGCTGGGGGTAGCCGCCCAGAAGATTTATGACTTTATCTGGGACAGCTATTGCGATTGGTATATTGAAATGACCAAGCCCCGGCTGCAAGGGGAGGATGTGGCCGCCAAGGAGCAGGCGCAAAAGGTGCTGTGCTACGTGCTCACGGATATTTTGAAGCTGCTGCACCCCTTCATGCCCTTCCTCACCGAGGAGATTTGGCAGGCCCTACCCCATGAGGCCGGTTGCCAAGGCGACTTTTTGATGATGCAGTCCTGGCCTGCCTACCGGGAGGACTTGGCGTTCCCCCAGGAGGAGAAGGCGGTGGAGATGCTCATGGACGCGGTGAAGGCCATCCGTACCCGCCGGGCGGAGATGAACGTGCCCCCCTCCAAGAAGGCCCATCTCACCATCGCGACCCAGGAGGGGGACATCTTTACCGCCGGCATTCCCTTCCTCAAGCGGCTGGGCTACGCCAGTGATGTCACCGTGGAGGGCGTGGCGGATGCCGCTTCCTCTGGGGAGGAAGCCAAGGCCGGACGGGTGGAGATCATCACCCACGCCGCCCGTCTCTTCCTGCCCCTGGCGGAGCTGGTGGATCTGGACAAGGAGCGGGAGCGCATCGCCAAGCAGTTGAAGAAGAACCGGGACGAGCTGGACAAGCTGGAAAAGAAGCTGGGCAACCCCGGCTTTGTCTCCAAAGCCCCGGAGAATGTGGTAGCTGCCGAGCGGGAACGGGCGGAGAAATTGGCCGCGCTCATCGGGAAGCTAGAGGAACAGGCGGCTTCGCTGTAAGCCGTCCAGAAGGGATCGTTTATAATTACCGCTGTGTTGTAGCCTGCACCCAATGGATACCTGTTCATGATAAATCCTCCCCCCCGGGCTTTGCCGGGGGGGAGGATTTGTGTAAAATCAAGGGAAGAAAAATCCTGTGGTCATGTCCAGATAATTTTCCCTGCTGTAAGCCGGATACCGTTCCTGGACCGCGGCTTTGAAGGACGCCGCGCCGGCGCAGGAGGCGGCAATGGCCTTCAGCTCTTCCAAATAGCGAATCTTGGCCTCCGCATCTTTCAGATCTTCCGGGGTGTAAAAGTACGCACAATTTTGTGGCATAGTTATCTGGGGGTAACGATTGCGTGAGTTCAAGGAGTTCTGGCTTTTGTCAGGCGGGACGAAACCGTTAAACTTTAGGCAGGGAGGCGAAGCCTGGGGCTAGGTCCTCGTCTGTAGGGATATAGTCGTGCATCCGCCCGTCGTGGAACGCCTCATAGGCGTACATATCAAAATAGCCGGTGCCGGTGAGGCCGAAGAGGATGGTCTTTTCCTCCCCGGTTTCCTTGCAGTGCAGGGCTTCGTCTATGGCAGCCTTGATGGCGTGGCTGCTCTCCGGGGCGGGGAGAATGCCCTCAATCCGGGCGAATTGTTCCGCCGCGGCAAATACGGCGGTTTGCTCCACGGACGTGGCCTCCATCAAGCCATCGTGGTAGAGCTGGCTCAGGGTGGTGCTCATACCGTGGAAGCGCAGGCCGCCGGCGTGGTTGGGGGCGGGGATGAAGCCGCTGCCCAGGGTGTACATTTTAGCCAGGGGACAAATCATGCCGGTGTCGCAGAAGTCGTAGACGAATTTGCCCCGGGTGAAGCTGGGGCAGGAGGCGGGCTCCACGGCGATGATGCGGTAGTCTGCCTCACCCCGGAGCTTTTCCCCCACAAAGGGGGCGATGAGGCCGCCCAGGTTGCTGCCGCCCCCAGCGCAGCCGATGACGATGTCGGCCTTGATGCCGTATTTGTCCAGGGCGGTCTTGGCTTCCAAGCCGATGACAGACTGGTGCAGCAGAACTTGGTTCAGGACACTGCCCAGGACATAGCGGTAACCGGGGGTGGAGGTGGCCACCTCTACCGCTTCGGAGATGGCACAGCCCAGGCTGCCGCCAGTGCCGGGGTGTTCTTGGAGGATTTTCCGGCCCACAGCGGTGTCCATAGAGGGGGAGGGGACCACGGAGGCGCCGTACGTCCGCATGACCTCCCGCCGGAAGGGCTTTTGTTCATAGGAGACCTTGACCATATAGACCTTGCAGTCCAGGCCCAGGTAGGCGCAGGCCATGGACAGGGCGGTGCCCCACTGTCCGGCCCCGGTCTCGGTGGTGACGCCTTTCAGTCCTTGCTGTTTGGCATAGTAGGCCTGGGCAATGGCGGAGTTGAGCTTGTGGCTGCCGCTGGTGTTGTTGCCCTCGAACTTGTAATAAATGTTCGCAGGGGTGCCCAGGGCTTTTTCCAAGTTATAGGCCCGCATCAGGGGGGCGGGGCGGAAGGTCTTATAGTAGTCCTGGATTTCTTGGGGGATGTCGATATAGGGAGTGGTGTCGTCCAGCTCCTGCTTCACCAGCTCCTCGCAAAATACGCCGCTCAGGGCTTGGGCGGTCATAGGTTGGAGGGTGGCGGGGTCCAGCAGGGGGGCGGGCTTATTCTTCATATCGGCCCGGAGGTTGTACCATTGCTTGGGCAGCTCCGCTTCGTCCAGATAGATTTTGTAAGGGATGTTGTTCATGATGCTTGCTCCTTTTTCGAGAGATTTTGGTGCAGAGACAAAACAAAACGCCCCTGTCTCTGCAAAATGCAGGGACAAGAGCGACAAACTCCTGCGGTACCACCCGGCTTGGCGCACACTGCGCCCACTTTAGCGTACCATCATACGCCGGCTTTTCTGGTAACGGTCAGCCATCTCCGTCTCACCTACTGGGGAATCCTCCCGTTCAGCTCGCCCTCCCAAGGCCATTCCTCCTGGGGTCAGGTGCCGCGCTCTCACCGTCCGCAGCTCGCTTGGACCCTCCCGCTCAAGAGTACTCCTCTTGCTCATCGGTTTCCCAAAGGATAGCATAGGCCTCCCTTTTTGTCAAGTCCCATATTGCAGAATTTTTGCTGGAAAACTTGCGGGAATTTTGTTGCAAAAGTGATAGACATGGGGTATGATGGGGAAAATATCTCAATGAGGAGGGGAGGGAATGGCAAGATTTCGTATTGCGAATTTGCGGCCTACCGCTCAATATACAGCCATCCAGGGGAGCTATTGGGCCAGCTACTGCTGTGTGGTCACCTTTTCCAGCGTATACCTGCTCTCCCGGGGCTTTTCCAACGTCCAGATTGGGACCCTCATCAGTGTTTCAGGGCTGCTGTCCGCGCTGTTGCAGCCCCTGGTGTCCAAGCTGGCGGACGGGCTGAGGCGGATGTCCCTGCGGCAGTTTTCTGCCCTGCTGGTGGTGCTGTTTCTCGCCGGCGGTGTGGCCCTGCCCCTCTTGCCGGGACAGGTGCCCCAAACGGGGCTGTATGCCTTCCTTCTCATCATTGTGCAGCTCATCATGCCCCTGACCTCCGCACTGGGGATGGCCTGTATCGACGCCGGGACGCCCCTGAACTTTGGCGTGGCCCGGAGTGCCGGGTCCATCCTCTATGGGGTGGTCTCCTCCCTCTGCGGGCGTCTGGTGCTGCAATTTGGGGAGACTTCCATCCCAGTGGCCTTGACTGTGCTGAACGTGATTTTGCTCCTATCTATCCTGGCCTTCCGCTTTGCGGACCGGGGAGAGCGGGAGGCCCCCAAAAAAGCGGGGCAGAGGGAACCCCGAGGTGGCATGTTCGTGGCCAACTACTACGGCGTGGTTCCCCTGTTGTTTGGGGTGGTGTGCCTGTTCATCAGCCACAATATCTTGAATATTTATACCTTTCAGATTGTCCAGCCCCTGGGGGGTGACAGCGAGGCCATGGGGGATTTGCTTTTCGTTCAGTCCCTGTTGGAGCTGCCGGTGATGTTCCTCTTCTCCTGGATGCTGGGGAAGAAGAGCAGCCGTTTTTGGGTGCAGCTATCTGGGACAGGGTTCTTCTTCCACGCCCTGGGCATGCGGGTGGCCCCCAATATGGGGGTGGCCTATCTGGTCCAGGTGTTTGAGATGACGGGCTATGCCCTTTATACCCTGGCAGCCATCTATTTTGTCAATGAGAGCGTGGCAGAGGCGGAGCGGGTCCAGGGCCAGGCGTGGTTTGCTATGGCCATCACCCTGGGCAATGTTTTGGCCAGCTTCGTGGGGGGCCTGCTCCTAGACTACGCCGGAGTCCCCGCCCTTTTGGCATTCGCTACCCTCACTGGTGGGGTGGGGATGCTTCTCCTCCTGGCCATGCTGCGGAAGGGGAGCCGGACCCTAACAGAGAAACCACAAGCCCTTTGAAGGACAGCAGAGGAGGCAGCTATGCACATCCCACTTTGTGAGACACAAGAACTGGAAATTTTGACTTTTCAACAGGCCATGGTCCCCACCCAGGAGGACTATGACCGGGACCGCTGGTGGTACATCCCCGACCACTATGCTGAATACCGTTACCTCCTGGGCACCCGTGGGGAGAACCCGCTGATCTGTATCGGCATCAATCCCTCCACCGCCGCCCCAGGGGATTTGGACAACACCTTGAAATCTGTGGAACGCATTGCCGCAGGCAACGGCTTCGACAGCTTCTTGATGTTCAACGTCTACGCCCAGCGGGCCACCCGCCCGGAGGATATGGACCAGGTTTGCAACCAGGCCCTCCACCGGGAGAACATGGCGGCGTTCCGCTTTGTGTTGGAGCAGGTGGGGGCGGGCTACGCCCCCGCCGTCTGGGCGGCCTGGGGGACCATCATTGAGAAACGGCCTTATTTGCGCCACTGTGTGGGGGACATGATCCGCATTGGGAAGGAGTATGGGGCCCGGTGGCTGTGTGCGGGGAAGTGCAGTAAAAAAGGTCACCCACATCATCCGCTGTATCTGCGCAAGGATGAGCTGGTGCGGCCCTTTGATGTGGAGGCATATTTGGACATGGGATAGGGGGTGCTTGGCCGATAGATTGCTCTTGATTTTATCGCTGCGCCATATTAGAATAGGCGGGGAAACCCTGAACTGTGAAGAAGGAGGAAGCTGTATGCTGACGAAATGTATCTTGGTTGTCGATGACGACAAAATGAATTTGATGCGGACAAAAAAGATTTTGGAGAAGACCTATGCGGTGCTTCTTGCAGAGTCCGGAGAAGTAGCACTTACGAAGCTGAAAACCAGAAAAGTCGATCTGGTCCTCTTGGATATTGCCATGCCATCCATGTCTGGCATTGAGACCTTTGAACACATGAAAGAGATCCCCATTGATGTCCCTGTGATCTTCCTGACGGCATCCGGGGACGCAGACGATGTCATGCGTGCCATTGAGCTGGGGGCGGCGAATTACCTGAAAAAGCCCTTTTATCCCCAGGAACTGCTGAAACGTGTTGCAAAGGAGCTGGATCTTAAATGAGGGCAGACAAGCAGACAAGTAAACATCTGCTTCTGGCTGTCGTTGTCACCATGGTCGGCATGATGCTGATGCTGATCACCATTGCGTTTTCGTGGGAGCTTTGGATGGTCCCGATTTTTGTGATCGGAAATGGCTTGGTGTGGTTTCTCCACATTGGGCGGATTGGCTCAAAAGCGCTCTATGAAAATTTGTGTTCGGGCTTGCTGCTGATCGTCGTTTTCTTTTTCGGTGTACACAGCGTCAGCCTGTTTGATATCCCTGCTGTGGCCTGCATCGTGTTCCTGATTTTTTCCATGCTGGATAAGACCTTGCCGCTCTATATGATAGCCGCCCTATACATAGTAGAGCTGTTATACCATGGCCTGATCTTACACACCATTACATCCAGCATGGATGTACAGGATGTGATACGCCTGGGCTTGGGGGCGGTCATCGTAGCAGGTGCGCTGTCCATCGCAAAGTACCGGATCAACCGGAGGATAGAAGAGCGGCAGTGGTATGCTGAAACCCTTACGCAGTTGGAAACAGTGGAACAACAGAACGCTGAATTTTTATCCAATGTGTCCCATGAGCTTCGCACGCCTGTTAACATGGTCCTCGGGATCAGCGAGGTGGCGCTGGGCAAGAAGCTTTCCCCGGAACTCCGGGGGGATGTGCAGTCGATCCAAACCGCAGGGAAGCGGCTGTCCAACCAGATCAGCAAAATCCTGGACTATACAGAGATTGTTGAGGGCACCTTAGCTGCAAGCAGTGCACCATATACCATCATATCTGTGCTCAACGATGTGATCACCTCCATCATGGTGCAAAACAGCAAGCGACATTTGGAACTGATCTTCGACATCGACCCCAAAATTCCGGCGGTCTTGGTGGGGGATGCAGAAAAGATTTCCCACGTGATGAAGATACTCCTGGAGAATTCCATTAAGTTTACGGAAGAGGGGGGCGTTGGGGTCAGTGTTGGGTTCCGGCGGGAGAACTATGGCATCAACCTAATCATAGACGTCTATGACACGGGTATCGGGATGACGGAGTCCCAAATTGCCCAGATTGATGATGACTTTTACCAGGCCAATTCTGGCAGCAACCGCTTTGCTGGGGGCTTGGGCCTAGGTATCCCCATTGCCCGGGGGCTCTTGCAGTCTATGGGTGGTTTCATCCACTTTGACAGCAAGGAGGAGCAGCGGGGCCTGCAAGCCCGCATGATCATCCCCCAGGGGATGGTGGACGATACCCCGGCCATGGTGGTTACAGACGTGGAACAGCTTTGCGTGGCGTGCTATTTCAAGCCGGAGAAATTTGCCTGCGATGAGGTGAGCCAATATTACGACAGGCTGATCTCCCACCTGCTGGAAGGCCTTGGGCTGGAAGGCTACCAGGCGCATAACTTTGAGGGCTTCCTAAAGCTGCTGAGCAACCACAACCTGACCCATGTGTTCATCGCCCAGTCGGAATATGAAGAGAACGGCGCCTACTACGAGGAATTGGCAAATTCTATGCGTGTAGCGGTGATCGCAGAAAAGGATTTTTCTCTCGACAGAGAGAGCAACCTGCTTGTGATCCACAAGCCGTTTTTTGCCATCTCTGTGGTGAACCTGCTCAATGGCGACATAAGTGAAAACAGCTTCGATGAGATGCAAGCCGCCGGGCACCGGCCGTTCTCCTGTGAAGGGGTCCGTGTGTTGGTGGTTGACGACGAAGAGATGAACCTTGTGGTGGCCAGAGGCTTCCTAGACAGCTATGGGATCCAGGTGGACACCTGCCTCAGCGGGAAAGAGGCTGTGAAGCAATGCACCCAGGCCCCCTATGATATGATTTTCCTGGATCACATGATGCCGGGCTTTGATGGAATCGAGACCCTCCGGCGCATCCGGGAGATCGAGAATGGCGCTTACCAGGACCTGCCGGTGATCGCCCTGACTGCGAATACCATCAGCGGGGCCAGGGAGATGTTCCGGGACGAAGGATTTACAGAGTTTGTGGCAAAACCCATCGAGCGCACTGTCCTGGAACGTGTCCTGCGCCGGGTGCTGCCAAAGCACTGCATACATTACAACAATAGCAATGCAACAGAAGAGGACACGCCCGTCCCCGCTGACGCGGAAGAAGAGTATGATTCCCTGCAAGAGGAGGCTGTTCCAGAGGCTGGGCAGCCGGCGGGACAATCTGCTGCACTCTCCATGACCTATGCGGCCCTGGCAGAGGTGGGGATTGACGTGGCGATGGGGTTGGATTACTGTTGTGGGGACGACGCATTTTATTTGGATATGCTGCGGATGTTCTCCGGCCAAAGGCAGGAAAAGGCAGAGGAGATCATGGCGCTGTATGAGGCGGCCAACTGGCCGGACTATGCGGTGAAGGTCCACGCGTTAAAGAGCACATCCTTGACCATCGGAGCAACAGAGCTTTCAGCGCTGGCAAAGCAGCTGGAGCATGCGGGGAAAGAGGAGGATACAGAATACATCCATGAGAATCACCCCATACTGCTGCGTATGTACGAGGAGGTCTGCGAGAGCATGACCGGCGTTTAGATATTTCTAAGGAATGGAGGAAACATCGGGTGATAAAAAGATGGCTCGAAAGCATTTATGGCTATAAGACCAGCTTGCGGGAACGTATGTTTTGTTCGGTGACGAGCATCTGCATGATCGCGTTGATTTTCATACTTCCTATGGGAAGGCGGATCGAGAATCTTCTCCTGTTGTTGATAAGCCTTGTTTTTATGGCAGTGGTCATGAGGCTCAGCATTAAAAAGGAGTGTATCAACGGGGGCGGTACCATGATTGCGGTGCTGCTGCTTCTGCTGTTCCCTGTGAGCTTTTTTACAGCGGGGGGATTTTATAGCGGCGTGCCGGAATGGTTCGTGCTGTGCTTCATTTACATTAGTATTATCCTAGAGGGAAAGCGAAAACACTTGTTTTTCCTGCTTTGCACGGCGGAGACACTGCTGTGCTATTATGGCGCATTTTATTTTCCGGAATATGTCGCCCAGAATACCCTGAGACGTTCGTTTTTGGATTCGGCAGTCTCCGTGATCATCGTGGGTGCGCTCACTGGCGTGTTGCTGCTGTTTTTAACGCGGCTTTATGAGCGGGAGAACCAGCTTTCCATTCAGCAGAAAAAAGAGATTGAGGAATTGAATCAGGCGGAAAACCACTTCTTCACCAGTATGAGCCACGAGATCCGCACGCCGATCAACACGATCATCGGATTGAATGAGCTTACCCTCCGTGAGGATATCCCCAAAAGCATTGCGGAGAATGCGCGGAACATACAGGGTGCCAGTAAGATGCTGTTGACGTTGATCAACGATATTTTGGATTTGTCCAAGCTGAAATCCGGGAAAATGGAAATCATCAATTCCTCCTATAAGACGGGGGAGCTCTTCTCGGATATCGTCAACATGATCTGGATCAAAGCCACAGAAAAGGGGCTGGAATTCCGGCTGCGGGTGGATTCCTCCATCCCCAGTATGCTCTGCGGGGACGAGGTTCGGATCAAGCAAATCCTGGTCAATCTCCTGAACAACGCGGTCAAATACACCAGTGAGGGGACGATAACCCTTTCTGCCCGCTGTGAGCGTATTGCTTTGAACAAGGTGCGCATCTGGTATTCTGTGGAGGATACCGGGCAGGGGATCAAGCGGGAGGATATCCCCGAGCTGTTCAACGCGTTCAAACGTGTGGACGAGAAGAAGAACCGGCACATTGAGGGCAGCGGCCTTGGCCTGAGTATCGTTCATCAGCTGGTGACGCTGATGGGAGGCGAGATCAGCGTCAACAGTGTCTATACCAAGGGCTCGACCTTCATCGTTACGTTGGAGCAGGAGATCATCGACGATTCGGAGCTGGGCACCTTTATCTTGGCTTCCCACATGAACGCCAGTGACGGGGAGCGGTATGAGCAGAGCTTTGAGGCCCCGAATGCCCACCTGCTGGTGGTGGACGACAATGAAATGAACCTGATGGTGGTGCGCAAGCTGCTTTCCGAGACGAAGATACAGATTGACACTGCCTTGAGCGGAGAGGAATGCCTCAAGCTGACACGGACGCAGCACTACGACTGCATCTTGATGGACCACTTGATGCCAAAGATGGACGGGATCCAGTGCCTCCACGCGCTGCGCACCCAGCCGGCAGGCCTGTGCCAAGATGTCCCTGTGATTGCGCTGACGGCCAACGCAGGGAGCGAGCATCAACTTCTCTACCAAAAGGAGGGGTTCAATGGCTACCTGGCCAAGCCGGTCAGCGGCGCACTGCTGGAAACCGCTGTGTTGAGTGTACTCCCCAGGGATTTGGTGCATATCAACAAGGAGTCCACCCAGGCAGAGATCGGGAAGGATGTGCTGATTTTTGAGCGGGAGCAGATGATCCCGGTCATGATTACCACAGACAGCGTGTGCGATTTGCCGGAATCCCTGAAAGAAGAGTTCAATATCGCAACATGCCCCTATTATGTCTGCACAGACCAGGGCCGTTTCTTGGATGAACTGGAAATGAAGGCAGACGAGTTTGTGAGGCACTTGGCTGCGGGAAAAGCTGGCTATTCCCAACCGCCTGATGTGGAGGATTATGAAAAATTCTTTGCGGAAAAGCTGACCATGGCCCAGAATGTGATCCACATTACGATGGCGAAGCATACCAGTGAGGGATATTACCACGCCATGGAGGCTGCAAAGTCTTTTAGTAATATCACCGTGTTGGATTCTGGGCACCTATCCAGCAGCCTGGGGTTGGCCGTACTATACGCTGCGACAATGGCAGAAAATCACGCCACGAAAGAGGATATCATCAAAACGGTGGAAAGCCTCCGGCGGCGGCTCTCCTCTACCTGCCTCATTGACAGCACTCACATGATGTGCCAGGCAGGCTTGGTTTCCAAACGGATACAACTCCTCTGCGATACCCTGCTGCTGCACCCGGTGGTGGTGATGCGGAAGAGCAGGATCACCGTGGGTGCTATAGAGATCGGCGGGTTTGCCCGGGTGGCGAAGCGCTATGTGCGAAAGATGCTGAGAAACGCGGGGAGTATTGACCGGCGGGTTTTGTTCATCGTGTATGCAGGGATGGATGAACAGAGCTTGGCTTACGTTCAAAAGCTGGTGCAGCAGTACGGAACCTTCGAGCGGATCTACCTCCATAAGGCATCCGCCGCCATTGCCAGCAACTGTGGGCCGCGGGCGTTTGGCTTGCTGTTCATGAGGAAATGAGGGCGGCTGGTTGGCTTGCAGCTTGTGCCGCACTAGCATCATAAAGAATGGCCCCCTGGCTTTGTTGCCGGGGGGCCATTGCTTATAGAGAGGGCCGTTCCTCTAAGGCTTGGGAAAGAGAACGGAGCAGAACTGTGTGATTTGCTTGAATCCGTTGAAAAACCATAGAGGCTGTGTTGTCATCGTATAGGTGGGAGGTGAGATTGCGATCTTCCAGGAGTTTAAGCCAACCGTCTTGGTTGGAGATCAGGCCATCAGTATAGGCTTTACGCATCACAGCTTTTGGGCTGTTGATTTCTGTATATCCTTGGTCCAAGAGATATTCGCGGGCAGCTTTCCAGGCCAACTCTGTGCAAAATTCAAACCGCTGAATCGCGCCGTCCCGGACAACGGAAGTCTGGGTGCTGCGGTATTCTTCCAAAGCCTCCTCCAGACGGGCCAAAGCATCTTTCAGCTTGTTGCGTTTCTCTGCCGCTTTATCCATGAGAATGACACCATCCTGTTTGATATTTTCCAAAAGAGCGGGTGTAGTGTGGGGGGAGAGGTGGACCAGATCAATGCTCAGTAGTGTGGGCAAGGCATCGACATCGGACCAAAACCGGGCCCGGTTCTCCTCTGGCATCCCACAGATCGCCAGGTCAATATCACTGCTTGGGCTATGATCGCCCCTGGCGCGAGAACCAAAGAGAATGAGCTTTCCAGCTCTGTGCTTGGCTGCCAAGGTGGCCAGGGTTTGATAGAGGCTGGACAAAGTTTGATCCAAGGTGAAATTCCCCCCCCGTAAGTATGGAAGAACCGCTCAAGTGAGCGGTTCTTCCAATCTGCGTGGTCGGAGTGCAGGGACTCGAACCCTGGGCCTCCTGCTCCCAAAGCAGGCGCGCTACCAACTGCGCAACACCCCGTAGTTTGCCCTCTGAAAAGTGGAGCAGTCCATATTATAAAGGAAATCCACGACAAATGCAAGGGCAGAAAGAGAATTGACCGGAGAAAATTTCCGTGGTACACTATGTCATGAAGGAATTCGGAATTTTGAAATCCGTAGGAGGAGGCAACAATATGAAAACAGAGTTACGCACCCTGGAGGCCGTGGCGGCCAAGGGGCGGCTGCTGGGCCTGGATATGGTGTACAACTGTGCATCCGGCCATTTGGGCGGCTCCTTTTCCGCCATGGACATCCTAACCCAACTGTATTTTGATGTGATGAGGGTGGACCCGGCCAACCCCCAGGATCCGGAGCGGGACCGCTTCGTCCTCTCCAAGGGCCACTGCACCCCGGCCCTCTATCCCATCCTGGCCCAGCGGGGCTACTTCCCGGAGGAGGCGTTGAAGCTCTTCCGCAGTGTGGAGGGCCACCTCTCCGGCCACGCGGAGATGCACCATGTGAAAGGGGTGGATATGTCCACCGGTTCTTTGGGGCAGGGTATCTCCGCCGCAGTGGGCATGGCCCTGGCGGGGAAGCTGGACAAGAAGGGCTACCGGGTCTACGCCCTCCTGGGGGACGGCGAGATCGAAGAGGGCCAGGTTTGGGAGGCGTTCATGAGCGCGGCCAAGTACGGCCTGGACAACCTCTGTGCCATCATCGACGTGAACGGCTTGCAGATTGACGGCAAGACCGCCGATGTGATGCCCTCGGAGCCCCTGGACCAGAAGATGGAGGCCTTTGGCTGGCATGTGATCTCTGTGGACGGCCATGACTTTACCGCCCTGGAGGAGGCTTTTGCCAAGGCCCAGAGCTTTACCGATGCCCCAACGGTGCTCCTGGCTAAGACCGTCAAGGGCAAGGGGGTCTCCTTTATGGAGAACGATGCCGGCTGGCACGGGAAGGCCCCCAACGCAGAGCAGTATGAAACGGCACGGGCGGAGCTGGTTGCCGCCCTGGCAGAAAAGGAGGGCAAATAATATGGCTGAGAAGATCGCCACCCG
>CAJUCB010000011.1:38728-41639 GCA_910584805.1 uncultured Oscillospiraceae bacterium | reverse complement strand
GAAACAGACATCCGGCGTTGCCGCCAGATGTCTGTTTCTTTGCTTGTTGGGGTAGCATCCCAACCCCCTTTGAGCAGCCCCTTGCCGGGGCTGGCTGCGCGTTCGAGAACCGAATGCTAATAAGGAGAGAGTTAACGGCTTCTTATGTTCCAGTGATGAACGGAACCATCACATCGTAGAATCTCTTGCTCCATTCTGCGTGGAACCGAGCCATCTGTAGCCAGTCTACATCGTTCTCAATACTGACATTGGAGAGTTGGGTATATACCTTTGATGCCTTTTTGTCCTCGGCACGGTTCCAGCTTAGGGCAATGCCCAATGCACGCTCAATTTCCCCTCTGTGCGCAATCAAGGAGTCAAAGGCTTTTTTGTTCTCGTCTTTCTCACTCTTTTGGAAAACGATCTCTACACGGGCTCCGTCATAATTTGCAACACAGCAAATAGAAAATCCACTGACTCCAAAAAATCCATTGATCCAGTTTTCTCTGGTCGGGCTGACATTGGAGAATGAACCGTCCTTGCCATGAGCTTCTTTTATGATTGGAAGCGCATATGTCCAGTATCGCCTCCGAAGTTCGTGCCTGCTGCCTGGCTCATCTGCGGTTAATTCACTCTCATCCCTGAGATAAAATACCAGGCCAGCCGGGTCTTCATCATACAGCTTAAACAGGCGGTTCAGAACAGACAGTTTGCTTTGTGTGCTGGTATTCGTCCACACATAGATACCATCGCCAACCTCCACGCTCTTAGTAAAAGCAGCTGGTTTTGTACTGAAATGAACAGCAATATTATCTTCCTCGGAAAGCGCCAGTTTTGTGATGATCGCCTTATCCTCAGCATAGAGGATTTGAATGACCTTCTGAAACATCTCCACCCAGCTTGCGGCTGGCTGCTCTGTATGTTTGAAAGTAAACCGGGCAATCAGGCGGCCCGTGAGTTCCGCATCATCATCCAAAGTATACGAATCCATCTGCTTTTGCTCTGGCTCAAACTCGGTCACAGGTAATGCCCAAATTGTCAGGGCGCGTTTTCTCAAATATTCGCTTCGTTCCTCCAGTTCTGCCAGCGTCCATTTGTCTTTCTTGGCAATCCAAGTATTCATACGAATGCCGCTGTCATCAAATCCGTTCTGCATGGTTCTCTTTTCAGAAAAGGAACTATTGCTGTATTTAGAATTATAGGCAGTTAATGTCAGATTTGCAATTCGGTGAAGCCACTCCTCATGTATCTGTTCATAGTCCGCACCCAATTCTTTTTGCCATATCGGAGTCAGATGCTGCGGCATGATGTGTTCGATGGAATAGGTCCCTTCATCGCAATGATGGTAAACATCCTTGTCCTCGACCGTCCCAAAATTCTCCAGCCTTTCAAGGATATAAACTTTATTTTTACTGTTCATGAGATAAACCGGTTTACTGATAAAAGCATCCGCAAATTCCATGTCATCCGGGAAACGAGCGCGTTCCTTTTTGGACAGGAGTGCGTACTTGAATTTTTCTACATAGTCTGCCTCAGTACCGTCATAGCGCATAATTTCCCGATGCAGCATTAGGAAGATTTTATTTAGAGCATTGGTGGGCAAATCGCAAATGTTCCTGCGGAACAGATAATTTTCAGCAGTCAGGAAAATTTCTGTAACCTGCTCCATTAACAGCTTGTTTTCATCGTACAGCCGAAGCACTTCAAGAAAGAATGGCCTCGTGACAGTTGTTTCCAGTCGGTTCAAGCGGAAGATGCAAGCATTGAGAGCGGCACTGCCAGGCTTGCCATTCAGAAGGATTTGATACCGCCTGGCATATGCTAGCATCTCCATCAGAAGCGGCTCTGTTTGAATGTTACCAAGTTCTACATAATCCTTGAAATTGACATAAATCTTGCTTTGCTGTGGAATCGCCTGTTGCTTCACGCTCAGATAGTCCCGGATAAAGGCGCTGACATCGTACTTTGTGCAAACTTCAATTCTGTTCCAGTATTTATCATAATACTCATCTTGCTCTTTGGATGGCAGTCCCATCAGGATGAAGTTTCTGATTTTGTCGCCCTCACTTAAATCAAGTCCCGTGGAATTCAAACTCTCAAAAATCAGCTGCGGATTGTCCTCCATATCCAA
Source organism: uncultured Oscillospiraceae bacterium (assembly GCA_910584805.1). Lineage (GTDB taxonomy): Bacteria > Bacillota > Clostridia > Oscillospirales > Oscillospiraceae > Evtepia. The sequence continues at coordinate 39,529 of CAJUCB010000011.1, read as the reverse complement.
CCGGATATTGATGATTTCCAAGCTGCAAATCGCATCGTAAAGCTCATCAATGGTAATTTCTTGTTTTTGAATCCGGTTGTAAAAATAATCATAGTTTACTGTCAGGTTAGATTCCCGAATATACTCTGATGGGTCAGAGAAAAGTTTACCAAAAGCATGTTGGTCGTTCTTGACTGGTTTTAACTTGATGCGAGTATCTTCCGGTTGCCACTTGTCCACAAGGTATTCCTCATAAAGGCGCTGTTTCAAATTTGCTGTTTGAGGCACAATGATGCCTTTGTCCATCAGATTATACATAGCAAGGAACAGCAATGATACAGTAGTTAGGCGCTGTTGTCCATCAATGACAAGAAATTCTTCGTTATGGCCGTCTGGATTATAAACTGAAACAAGGCTGCCAAAGAAGTGGCTCCTTCGACGCCCCTTAATAATCTTCACAAGGTCATCAAAAAGCTGCTTACAGTTCTCCGTCTTCCAGTCATAATTCCGCTGGTAAACCGGAATAACAAAGCGTTTGTCCGATCCTTCCATGTATTTTACAAACTTGCATTCTGAACCTTTCATAGCAGTATACCCCACCCTATGGATTTGAACTTAAATCGTCTGAGATATATTCTACCATACTGAGTATTTGCTTTCAATTTGAATTTTGAGCGTTCTTTCTTTTTCGCATCTTCACACGTGGTTTGGGCCAAATTGACCCAGACCACGTTGCTGTTCTACTATCACTTATCATCCTCCGGCCTATCATTGAAGCGATCAACCAACTCATCACTCACCGTCTGAGAAAGAACTTTAGAC
>CAJUCB010000011.1:29532-38718 GCA_910584805.1 uncultured Oscillospiraceae bacterium | reverse complement strand
CAATGCTGAGCTGTATTAAACTTGGGATAATAATACCTCCACCGATCATATTCCTCCCTATTAATCTCACCACGTTCCATCTTAGCTGCCTCGTCCCTCCAGGCTTCTAATATCTTGAGCAATTCCTCTGAATCCTGCCCCTTCGGCTTTACCCTCAAACATATCCCCTCATCTTCACTGCTCACAGTCAACCCATATACATCCTCTAACGTAAACAACGTATGTGCCAGACCGATATAGCTATCAATATCAGGCACAGTCAGTGCTTGGGGAGATACATCAAGGGCACCCGCCAGCGAGGCCGTAATATCACGCTTCGGCGTCCGCACTCCGGTTTCATATTGTGCCAAGCGCACATCAGCAGATTTCTCAGGGAAGCCCAGAAGCATCCCCAGCCGTTTCTGGGTCATCCCCCGCAGGGTACGAAAAAATCGGATCCTTTCTCCTATTGCCATAGTGATCCCCTCCTTTTTCAAATCTCCATAAGTATAGCAGATTCGCTTAATATTCACAAGGAAAAGTGAAGCATTTTTGCTGAATTTGATCCTCACTCCCACTTGACATTAACCGAATCGTTTAATATAATATTTACATAGACCAAAGCAATTCCGCTTAGTCTAAAGCCGAAAAAATCCGATGATCAACCGTTCCCATTGAATGGAAATATCTGAACACCAATATCATCTCCGCTCATCAACCTCCAGGACAGGGTGCTTTATGTAACCCCTTACTCCATCGTTCATAGAACCCGGGTGCTCCCGTGCACACCCACTCGGATGGAGCAAAACCAGCTAAGGACAGACCTATTTGTACTGCCCTCGCTTCAAACGCACAGACAGCACCTGTATTTCGCCCAGACAAGGGTTTTGAATACTTCCTCTGCAAATTACCTCATACCTGGCCTGATTACGCTGCCGCAAGCATCGCGCAAATGTACATTTGCGCACTTGCAGGGGTACCCCCCTGACCCCAATGCCACCTGCGGGCGGTAACTTCCCATCGAAAGGTTTGAGCGAACATTCCCGCAGAGACAGCGAAGGCATGCTGCAATTGCAAATCGGGTTCGACAACATTGTCAAACCCGATTTGCAGGAACTCCCTTGCCCTTAGCCAGAAAACCCGCCCTGTTGGCCCCCAGAATGCCCCGTGCGGCCATTGTCTGCCCCAGCAGGACTCCCCATCCCACCCCCGTTGTCAGCCCGACACAAGCGAACGTACAAAATCGGATTTTGTGGATTCTCGAATTCCCGCCTATAACAGGTAAATAAAAGCCAGGCTCTATGAATAAACCAAGGCAAACCATCAGAAAATAATTCCAATACAATTCAAAGAAAGGCGTGATGTAATCAGTTGGAGATCCATGTCAGAGATGACGAAAAGATCGTAGAGGTATGGCTGAGCAATGAAGATCAACAAGATCCAACGCTCAAGGAATCGCTGAAACCTCTCTATCAACAATACCAAGAGAAAAAATATTTTGTTGCTGTATTCCTATCTGGAACGCAGGATCTTACAGAGGAGACCGCTGCCTTACTGTGCCGCAACAAAAGACGGAGTGCGGAACTGGAAGTACAGCGAGCAAAGAAACGCCGCTTAGATATGGCGAGATAGCATGGGGGGATGGGAGCAGAACTGCTCCCATCCCTTCTTTCCCTTGCCTTCTCCTGTAAACTGTGGTACAATATTATCTGAAATAATTGAATTTATATAAGACAACATCACACCATATCGAGGAACGCGAATGATTGAACACTTTACCATCGCCGGCTACTGCCGTATCTCCGTAGACGAAGAACTGGACCGGGACAATACCTCCATCGAAAACCAAAAGGCCATCATTGAAGCGTTCGTCCGGCAGAAGTTCCCCCACAGCACCCTCACCTTCTTCGAGGACCGGGACCGCTCCGGCTACACCTTCGAGCAGCGGGAGGGCTACCAGGCCATGCGCCGGGAGCTGATGTCCCACAGCAAAGATATCCTCATCGTCAAGGACTTCTCCCGCTTCTCCCGCCGCAACAGCCGCGGCCTGGTGGAGCTGGAGGACCTGCGGGACGCCGGCGTCCGCATCATCTCCATCGGGGACAACATCGACTTCCCCAACGACGACGACTGGCTGAAAATCCAGTTCCAATTTCTCATCAACGAGATGCCCGTCACCGACGCCAGCAAGAAGGTCAAGTCGGTGATCCAGCGCCGCCAACAGGACGGCAAATGGATCTGTGCTGCCCCCTACGGCTACATTATAAACAAACGCCAGGAATTTGAAATCGTCCCCACCGAAGCGGACATTGTCCGCAGGATTTATCAGCTTTACATTGACGGCTGGGGCTATAAAAAAATCGCCAACTATCTCACCGGCGAAGGCATCCCCACCCCCCGCATGGCGGAGCGAGAACGGAAGCTGGCTGCTGGGGAGGACTGCCGCCGTGCCGTCAAGCCCGCCTGGGCCATCGTCACAGTGCAGGGCATTCTGGACAACGATTTTTATATCGGCACCCTGCGCCAGGGCAAATACACCCGGAAGAAGATCAACGGCAAAGACGTGCGCCAGGATCAGGACAAACACATCATCATCGAGCACCACCACCAGGCCATCCTGGACTACCGCACCTTCGCCACCGCCCGGGCCCTCCGGGAGACTCGCTCCACCGCCCACTACCGGGGGCAGAAAAAATACGACAACGTGTATTCCGGTTTCCTGGAATGCGGCGACTGCGGTTCCCCCATGTTCGCCATGAGCCGGGCTGACCTGAAGGAGGCCTATCGCTGCGGCACCTATCACCGCCGGGGCTTAAAAGGCTGCACCAGCCACCACATCCGGGTGGACAAGCTGGACGAGCTGCTGAAACGTTACGTCCAAAAGATCAAGGACAATTCCGCATCCATGCTGGAACGTCTCAACGCCGATTTGGAACAGGAAGCCGAGGATGTGGCAGAGACGGAGCAGAGCGCCGCCAACCTGGAAGCTGTACTGGCAGACTTACGGGAAGAGCTGAAAGCCACCAAGCGCCAGCGCATCCGGGACATTATGAAGCATCCGGAGCGGGAAGAGACCCTGGATGCTACCTATGACGAGCTGGAAAGCGACCTGCTGCGGCGGATGGAGGGTCTGGAGCACCAGATCACCATGACCCAGGACCGGCGCAACACCATCATCCAGGTGAACCGGGCGGCGAAAACAGCCATGGACGTCTTTGAGGACATCCTGAACAAACCCAAGCTGGACCGGAACGACCTCCAGCTTCTGATTGAAAAAATCAAGGTCTACGAGGGCCGCATCGAAGTCCAGCTCAAGGCCGACATCGACAGCATCCTGCACTGCGGGGAACTCCCCGAGGAAAAACCGGAAGCGATCGCCGCGATGGCTCCCCTGGACCTGCACCCCTATGAAATTCAAATCGTTCAGGAGAGCGACAAGCACCACGACAAGATTTTCACTGTCAAGGTTATCAGGGAGGGCGACCCCTTAGAAATCTTCACCAACAGCGACGGCGGCGTGGTGTTCAAAAAATATTCCCTCATGGGTGGCCTGGGGGATTTCTCCTCCCAGCTATGCGAATCCCTTTACAAGAGCACCGGCAAGCTGGTCACCATCACCGACCGGGACACCTGCCTCTCCGTAGCCGGCGGCGGCAAGCGGGAGCTGGCGGACAAGAACATCTCCCCGGCCCTGGCCCAGATCATGGAGGGCCGGCAGATCTATCAGTATGAAGAGGGAGAGGCCCAGCTCCCAGCCAGCGATTACAGCGACCACTATATCATCACCACCGCCGCCCCCATCCTGGCGGAGGGGGACGTGTTGGGCTGCGTGGCCTTTTTGAGCGAAAAGGATTCCGTGGCCGTCAACGAGTCCGAATACAAGCTGGCCCAGACCATTGCGGGCTTCCTGGGACGGCACATGGAGACCTGAACTCCACCCGGCAGGCCCCGCTCCTCACCCCGGGACATAGTTGGCAAAGAAGGCCAGAACCGTTTTCCTGCGGTCCTGGCCTTCTTTGGGAACTTTTTGTATATTTCCACCCCCACCCACATAGTATGTGTCACGGACAATGTGGGGAGTGGTGGCACTTGCGCACTGACATGGAAGAACGGGCCTGCGACCTGGCCCTTTACATCATTGAGAACAACGCGACCGTCCGCATGGCGGCCAAACGTTTCAGCATCAGCAAATCTACCGTACATAAGGACTTGTCCCAGCGGCTGCCCGCCTTCAACAAGCCCCTCTACCTCCAAGTAAAGGAGGTCTTGGAGCGCAACAAGGCCGAGCGCCACATCCGGGGCGGCATCGCCACCCGGAAAAAGTACAAAGGGGACGGCAACGAAGGATGAAGTCTGCCCCAAGGCCATTTTACCGCCTGGGGGGAAGATAACAAAAAGGGCAGCCCGGAAGCGGCCATTGCTGGCGTTTCTGGGCTGCCCCTGTGTCATATTTACGGAAGTTCCCGGAGCTCTGTCCCCTGCTGGGCGTACTCCGCCAAGCGCTCCTGGGTCACGGGGATGGCACACAGGCGCACATAGTCCCCTAAGGCAAAGTGAGAATAAAAGCCCACCCCGTCTTTGTGGTACAGCAGCACCGGGACCACATCGCTGCCGTAGCGCTGCTTGTTTAACCGCAGCTCCCCGTAGGCCACATCGTCCAAGGCCTGGCAGAGCTCCCGGATCTGCTCCGCCTCCATCTCCGGCCGCAGGGTCTTGACGGTATAGAAGCACAGCTCCTGGTAGAACTCGTACAGGGCATCGGAGTAGTCGTGGTCGTCAAAATTCACCGTGATCTCCTGGACGCAGCTGCCCCCTTGGGGGACATACACGGTCATGGTGGGCAGGTTGAACATCCGCTCATCTGCCAAAAACTCATAGAACACCGTCTCCTGCTGGGAATGGGGGGCGGTGGCAAAACGCAAGCTGCTCCACGTCTCTGGGGGTGTGAGCAAGGCCTCCCCCATGCCCTCCTGATACTGGACGTTATAGGCGGCAATCCAATCCTCTAAGGAGAACGCAAAGTCCAGCTCCCCTTCCCTGCCCTGGATCACGGAGGTGTCCAGGGGTTTGGATGCCTGCTCCTGGGTGGCCGGTGGTGTATCCTCCTCCTCCCCCACCTCCTGGGTCCCGCAGGCGCACAGCAGGACCAGCAGGCACAAGGCCACGACAGCCCAACCTCTGCCCATCATTCCACCGAAATCAGGTAGTGGTACACCGGCTGGCCCCCTCGGAGCAGGGTGATCTCCGCCTCGGGGCAGGCAGCTTGGAAGCGTTCCAGGGCCGTCTGGGCCCCCTGCTCCTCCACGCCCTCGCCATAGAAGATGTTGATGAACTCCCCGCCCCGGCTCTTGGCCTCCTGGGCCAGACGGTCCAGGACGGCGTCCAGGCCCTTCTCTGTGGCGAAAAGCTGGTTGTCCACCAGGGCGAGGTAATCCCCCTCCTGGATGTCCTGGCCGTCAAAGGTAGAGGTCCGGGCGGCGTAAGTAACCTCCATGGTGGTCACCATGCCCATGGCCTCCTCCATAGCCGCAGTATTCTCCCCGGGCTCCGCGTCCAGGTCCATGGCGATCATGGCGGAAATGCCCTGGGGCACAGTCTTGGCCTGAAGGACGATGATCTCCTTGCCCTCCGCCAGGGCCACGCACTGCTGGGCGGCCATGATGATGTTCTTGTTGTTGGGCAGCACATAGACCACCTGGGCGGGGGTCTTTTTGATCTCCTTCAAAATATCCTCTGTGGACGGATTCATGGTCTGGCCGCCGCTGATGACCCCGTCCACCCCCAAATCGTGGAACACCTTGGCCAAGCCCTCCCCGGCGGCCACCGCCACAAAGCCGTAGCGCTTGGCCGCTTCCGGGGCCGCGTGGCCCTCTAATTCCGCCTCGACGGCCTCCAAATCGTCGGTGCTCTGGGCCTGGCGGCCTGCCGCTAGGTCCTCCGCCTGGGTGCGCATGTTCTCAATTTTAGCCAGCTCTAGGGTGCCGTATTTCTGGGCCTCGTTGAGGGCACTGCCGGGGATGTCCGTGTGGACGTGGACCTTAAAGGCCTCGTCGTCCTCCCCGATCACCAGGCTGTCGCCAATGCTGTTCAAATAGTCCCGGAAGGGCTGCAAGTCCACAGTCTTCCCATCCTTGCGGACGATAAACACGGTGTCAAAGGTGAAGGTGATCTCTTCCAGGCTCTGGGCGGCAAAGTCCGCTTTTTCCTTGGCCTCCGGTTCCGCCTCCCCGGTGGGGGCCGCGATACCCCGGAGCTCATCCAGCATCCCCTTCAGGAGGGTCACGAAGCCCATGCCGCCAGCGTCCACCACCCCGGCCTTTTTCAGCACCGGGTTCTGGTTGACGGTATCCGCCAGGGCTTCCTCCCCCCGGAGGATGGCGGACTCCAACACATACTCAAAGGCAGTGTTCTCCTCTGCCGCCCGTCCAGCCCGGTCCCCCGCCAGGCGGGAGACGGTGAGCACGGTGCCCTCCGCAGGCTTCATCACCGCCTTATAGGCGGCCACTACCCCGGCGTTGAGGCCGTCGGCCAGGTCGATGCCGTCCATGCTCTCCTTGTCCTTCATGGCCTTGGAGAAGCCCCGGAAGATCAGGGAGAGAATGACCCCGGAGTTGCCCCGGGCCCCCCGCAGCATGGCAGAGGCATTGATGGCGGCGGCCTCCCCCACAGTGGTGGGGCCCTTCTTTTGCAGCTCCGCCGCGGCGGTGCCGATGGTCAAGCTCATGTTGGTGCCCGTGTCCCCGTCGGGGACGGGAAAGACGTTGAGCTCGTTGATCTTTTGCTTCTCTGCATTCAGGGAGGCAGAGGCGTGGATGAGCATCCGCGCCAGCAGCTTTCCGTCAACTGACTGTACCATAACCCAATTCTCTCCTTACTCTTAGTCCACCACCATGGAGTCTACATAGACGTCCACGGACTTGACCTGGGCGCCGGTCATCCGCCCCACGGTGTAACGGACCTCGCTCATGATGGCGTCGCTCACCGCGCTGAGGTTCACGCCGTTGTCCACGATGATGTGCAGCTCAATGGCAACGCTGCCGTCCTCTTGCTGGACCACCCGCACACCCTTGGACATGGATTCATTGCGCAGCAGATGCACCAGCCCATCCTTCTTGGACCGGGCGGCCATGCCCTTCACGCCGAAGCAGCTGGTGGCCACCGCGCCGGTGATGGTGGTGAACACCTCGCTGCTGATTTGGATCTCGCCTTTTTCCGTTTGAAGCCGCATCCCTTGATCCGTCCTTTCCCTATTTTCAAGCGTTGGATATAAAAGCGGAAAAAAATACGCTTTTATAATTGTATTTTTGCGCATTATCATGTAAAATACTATGCAACCAGTGACTTTACTTCCTGCGCCCCCGTTGAAGTTTGCCCTGGATACGCTCCCTTGGCCTCTGGAATTTTTTTAACTATACCACAGCCGAGGGAAATCATGCAACCGTGTATGGGAGGTTTTTTCATGAATGTGACCAAATTGATCTTGAAGCTCGCCGCCCTGATCCTGGCCCTCGGCGCTGTCATCTGCCTTGTCATCGCCCACTACGACCGGATCACCGATGCCCTGGCCAGGCTGCTGGCCAAGGTCCAGGCCAAGAAGCAGGCCATGTGTGGCTGCTGCTCCTGCGGGGAGTTTTCCGACGAATTTGACGACTATGAGGAGTGGGGCATGTAAGCCAATGCCCCAGGCGGAGCGGTGTGACACCGCTCCGTTTTTTTCGTGCCTCTAGCCTCTTAGAATTTCAGGGCGGGGTGCTTGGGTTCCACCACGATGGGGTCAATGTTCTGGGCCACCACAAAGTTGAACAGGGCCACAGTCACCAGCTCGTCCTGGTCGTTGCGCTGCTCCACGGAGACCACGCAGCTGCGCTTGCCCACCCGCACCGGGGTGCCCCGGCAGAAGAGGTAGGCCCCGGTGGCAGGTTTCAAAAACTCCATGGTGCAGCTCTGGGTGACGCACATGTAACCATAGGGCACCAGGGCGTGGCCGGCGATGGTGTCGGCAAAGGCGGAGAGCATCCCCCCGTGGACACTGCCGTACTGCTGCTGGTTCCCCTTGCGGATCATCATAATCCCCTCGGCGGCGTCCTTTTCCGCCCGGATCAGGTGGATGCCGTTGTCCACCGCCCAGGGGTCCAGGCCCCGGATGGTCCCCAGCTGGGGGTCCTCCCCCACATAAAACAGCCCCTCCTTAACGCAGGAAGCCATTCAAAATCTCCTCCTCCGCCTCTTCCTCGGTGAGGCCCAGGGTCATGAGTTTTAGAATCTGGTCCCCGGCGATACGCCCGATGGCCGCCTCATGGATGAGCTGGGCGTCGGGGTGGTTGGCGGTGATGGCGGGGATGGACTGAATCTTTGCCTCCCCCATGAGGATGGAGTCACACTGGACGTGGCCGAACCCGGCGGCGTCCCCGATCATCCGGGGGTAGAACACCTGCTCGGAGGTATCCTGGGCCACGGAGCGGGAGATCACCCGGCCGGTGGCGTCCTTCCCCGCCAGGATCACGTCCATCTCGGAGGTGGCCTTCTGCTGGCCGTGGGTGAGCAGGCGCTCGGTGAGCACCGCCTCGGCCCCCTCCTTCACCACCACCTTGGTGTAGCGCTTGGTGGAGTCCACCCCCCGGAGCTGGGCGGTGTCCATTTGCAGGGAGGCGTCCTTTTCCAGGTACACCACCGTCTGGGGGTTCATCACCCGCTCGCCGGTGCCCTCCCCCTCGCCATAGTGCTTTTCCACATACTGGACCTTGGACCGGGCCCCGATGTAGAAGGTGTGGACCCCGTCGTGCTTGGAGGCCTCGCTGCCGGCGTTGTGGATGCCGCAGCCGGCCACAATCACCACGTCGCAGTCCTCCCCGATGAAGAAGTCGTTGTACACCAGGTCGTCCATCCCCGTCTCGGAGATGATCACCGGGATGTGTACCGACTGGCGCTTGGTGCCGGGCTTGATGTGGATGTCGATGCCCGGTTTGTCCTCTTTGGTGACGATCTCAATGTTCTCGTTGGAGCTGCGAGAGAGCAGCTTGCCGTTCTTGCGGATGTTATAGGCCCCCTTGGGGGTGCCTTCCAGGTCTGCCACCTCCCGCAGGAGGCGCAGGTCCACCTTATTTTCTGCCATGGCTCATCCCTCCTTGTTCTGCTCACAGGCGCTGGGTTGTAAAAAGCTGCAGGTGCCGGCGGTCTCCGCCAGCAGGTGGGGCATGATCTCTGCCT
>CAJUCB010000011.1:0-29522 GCA_910584805.1 uncultured Oscillospiraceae bacterium | reverse complement strand
CCCCCGGAGATCATCACGATCTCGTCTGCCAGGTCGATGATCCGCTCCTGGTGGGAGATCACCACAATGGTGTTCTTCCCCCGGCCGTGGAGGATGCGGAAGGTCTCCGTGAGCTTGGCGAAAGACCACAGGTCAATGCCTGCCTCCGGCTCGTCGAAGATCAGCAGGCCCTCTGGACGGGCCAGGATGGTGGCAATCTCGATGCGCTTGATCTCACCCCCGGAGAGGGAGGCGTCCATCTCCCGGTCCACGTAGTCCGCCGCGCACAGCCCCACCCGGTTCAGGTAGGAACAGCACTCGTCCCGGGTGAGCTTCTGGTTGCCAGAGGCCAGCTCCAGCAGGTCCCGTACCCGCAGCCCCTTGAACCGGGGGGGCTGCTGGAAGCCATAGCTGATGCCCAGCTTGGCCCGCTGGGTGATGTCCAGGGCGGTGATGTCCTGCCCGTTCCAAATAATCTGCCCCCCGGTGGGCTTAGCCAGACCCATAATGGTCTTGGCCAAGGTGGTTTTCCCCCCGCCGTTGGGGCCGGTGATGACCACAAAGGCGTTGTCGTCAATGGTGAGGTCGATGCCCCGGAGGATCTCTGTCTGTCCTCCGCCTTCCTCCACCTGGAAGCGTAATCCTTTCAATTCCAGCATATCAAACCAGCTCCTATCGCTGTTAAACTTGTCTTTTGTCCCCCCTGGCGGCCCTTGCCTGCCAGGGAATGATAAATTATACCACAACTCCCGCCGCCATGCAATCTTTTTGCAAGCTATGCCAGTCAACTTGCACAGCGAATCCTTGCAGGAGAATGGAATCCCCCACAAATCACCCGTCATTTCTGCCAATCATTTTGCACACATCTTGACTTTTCATACAATTTTTGATAGATTCGTCCTAGATTCTAAGAGAAGCGCCCCAGGGCGCGGCGGCGCGAGAGAGACGATAGAACGGGAGGCTGTATCAAGACATGATCGAAGAATTGGGGTTCGACAACGAAAAGTATCTGGAAATGCAATCCGAGCACATCCGCTCCCGGATCAACCAGTTCGGCGGCAAGCTGTATCTGGAATTCGGCGGCAAGCTCTTTGACGACCACCATGCCTCCAGGGTCCTGCCCGGCTTCCACCCAGATTCCAAGGTGCGCATGCTCATGCAGCTCAAGGAGCAGGTGGAAATCGTGGTGGCGGTGTCCGCCGTGGACCTGGAACGCAGCAAGATGCGGGGGGACCTGGGCATCTCCTATGGTCCTGACACCCTGCGGCTCATCGACGCCTTCCGGGGCTTTGGCTTCCAGGTGGACAGCGTGGTGCTCACCCGCTTCAGCGGCCAGGGCGCGGCGGAAATTTTCCAGTCCCAGCTGGAAAACCTGGGGCTGCGGGTATACCGCCACTACCCCATCGAGGGGTATCCCAACAACGTGCCCCTGATCGTCAGCGAACAGGGCTATGGCAAGAACGAATATGTGGAGACCACCCGCTCCCTGGTGGTGGTCACCGCCCCCGGGCCCGGCAGCGGGAAAATGGCCGTGTGCCTGAGCCAGCTCTACCATGAGTTCCACCGGGGGGTCCAGGCGGGCTATGCCAAGTTCGAGACCTTCCCCATCTGGAACCTGCCCCTCAAGCATCCGGTGAACCTGGCCTACGAGGCCGCCACGGCAGACCTCAACGACGTAAACATGATTGACCCCTTCCACCTAGAGGCCTATGGGGAGACCACGGTGAATTACAACCGGGATGTGGAGATTTTCCCGGTGCTCAAAACCGTCTTTGAGCGCATTTCCGGCCACTCCCCCTACCGCTCCCCCACAGACATGGGGGTGAATATGGCCGGTTACTGCATCGTCAACGACCAGGTGGTCCGCCAGGCCTCCCAGGAGGAGATTTTGCGGCGCTACTACGCCGAGCGCTGCCGCTACCGCCGGGGCCGCAGCGACGGCGGCGCGGTGTACAAAATCGAGCTGTTGATGAAGCAGCTGGGCCTCACAGAGCAGGACCGGGCGGTGGTGGGCCCCGCCCTGGCGGTGGCAGAGCGCACCGGCGCCCCCGCCGCCGCCATGGAGCTCCCCGACGGCAAGGTCCTCACCGGCAAGACCTCCGCCCTGCTGGGCTCCTCCTCCGCCCTGCTGCTCAACGCCTTGAAGTACCTGGCGGGCATCCCCGACGACGTCCACCTGATCTCCCCGGCGGTCATTGAGCCGGTGCAGGACATGAAGGTCAACGTGCTGGGGAACAAAAACCCCCTCTTGCACATCGACGAGCTCTTGGTGGCCCTGTCCATCAGCGCCGTCACCAACCCCAACGCCAAAAAGGCGGTATTGCAGCTGCAAAAGCTCCGGGGCTGTGAGGTCCACACCACGGTGATCCTCTCCGAGGCCGATGAGGACAGCTTCCGCCGCCTGGGCGTCCGGCTCACCAGCGAGCCGAAATACCAGACCACCAAGCTCTACCACGGCTAACACCCCTGGCAACCACACGGATAATTCATAACGATTGGAGTTGTTTCTTATGTCCAAGACTTACATCCCCGCAGGCTACGCCCCCCTGCTGAACCTCTATGACACCCAAAAGGCCATCGGCCTTTTGAACCGCGTCTTTGAGGACACCCTCTGCGGCAACCTCCACCTGCGCCGGGTCTCCGCCCCCCTCTTCGTGGAGGCCTCCAGCGGCCTCAACGACGACTTGAACGGCGTGGAGCGCCCCGTCTCCTTCGATGTCCCCGCCGCCCAGCGGGAGGCCCAGGTGGTCCACTCCCTGGCCAAGTGGAAGCGCATGGCCCTGTACAACTACCACTTCCCTGTGGGGGAAGGCCTGGTCACGGACATGAACGCCATCCGCCGGGATGAAATCCCCGACAACCTCCACTCCATCTATGTGGACCAGTGGGATTGGGAAAAGGTCATTGCCCCCAGGGACCGGACCCTGGATTATTTGAAATCCACCGTCCAGCGCATTGTGGATGCCATCGCCGACACCCAGCGCACCTTGCAGTCCGTGTTCCCCCAGCTCAGCGTCCTGCCCCAGATCAGCACCAACCTCTCCTGTGTCACCACCCAGGAGCTAGAGGACAAATACCCAGAGCTCACCCCCAAGGAGCGGGAGGACGCCTGGGTGAAGGAGCACCCCACCACCCTGCTGATGCAGATCGGCGGGGCCCTGAAGTCCGGCCACCCCCACGACGGCCGGGCCCCGGACTATGACGACTGGCAGCTCAACGGGGACATCCTCCTCTGGGACGACCTTCTCGGCCGGGCCTTTGAAATCTCCTCCATGGGCATCCGGGTGGACGCGGCAGCCCTGGACCGTCAGCTCACCACCGCCGGCTGCGACGACCGCCGCACCCTCACCTTCCACAAGCTGCTCCTGGAAGGCAAGCTGCCCCTGACCATCGGCGGGGGCATCGGCCAGTCCCGTATGTCCATGATCCTCCTGGGCAAGGCCCACATTGGGGAGGTCCAGGCCTCCATTTGGGACGACGAGACCATCCAGGTCTGCGGCGACGCGGGTATTATATTGCTATAAGACAGAGCACAAAAACCGCCGCACCCTTCCCGGTGCGGCGGTTGGCCCATACTCAGGAAAGGACACGCTATGACCATCAAACTTTACGACCAGGACAGCCATTTGCGCAGGTTTTCCGCCCAGGTTCTCGCCTGCACCCCCCGCGCAGACAAGCGCTGGGACGTCTTTCTGGACCAGACTGCCTTTTTCCCCGAGGGGGGCGGCCAGCCAGCCGACCAGGGTACGTTGGCGGCGGAGGCTGGGGCCCCAGTGGCGGTGCTGGATGTCCAGGAACAGCCGGAGGGCATCGTCCATATCTGCGGCGGCCCTCTGCCCCAAGGGGCCCAGGTCCAGGGCAGCCTGGACTGGCCCCTCCGCTTTCGCCGGATGCAGTGCCACTCCGGGGAGCATGTGATCTCCGGCCTAGCCCACCGCCTCTACGGCTGCAACAACGTGGGCTTCCACATGGGGGAGGCGGAGGTGATCCTGGATTTTGACCGGGAGCTCTCCCCGGAGGAACTCCAACGCTTAGAAGATGAGGCCAACCGGGTGATCTGGGAAAACCGCCCTGTCACCGCGGACTATCCCACCCCGGCAGCCCTGGAGGCCCTGGACTACCGCAGCAAGCTGGAACTGACGGAGGATGTGCGCATCGTCACCATCCAGGACTGCGACGTGTGCGCCTGCTGTGCCCCCCATGTCAGCTTCACCGGGGAGATCGGCCTGGTGAAGCTCATCAACGCCATGCGCCACCGGGGCGGGATGCGCCTGTGGATGGCAGCTGGGTCCCTGGCCCTGGCGGACTACCGGCGCAAGCAGGAAAACGTGGCCGCCATCTCCGCCGCCCTGTCGGTGAAGCAGGGGGAGGCCGCCCAGGGGGTGGCCCGGGTGCAGCAGGAGCTGCAAGACCTGGGCCTGGCCTTGAAGGAGGCCAAGCACGCCCTGGTGGCGGAAAAGTGCAAGGCCCTGCCGGAGGCAGCGGGGAACCTCTGCCTTTTTGAGCCCGGTTTGGACATCCCCGGCCTGCGCACCCTGGTAAACGCCGGGGTGGTGCGCTGCGGCGGCATCTGTGCCGCCTTCACCGGCTCGGACAAGGACGGCTACCGCTGCGTGATGGGCAGCCAGACGGTGGACCTCCGGGCTCAGGCCAAGGCCATCCACCAGGCCCTGGGGGGCAAGGGGGGCGGACAGCCGGGTATGATCCAGGGCAGCGTCACCGCCAGCCGGGCGGAGATCGAAGCCTATTTTGCCTGAAAGGAGGCCCCCCATGGCGAAGAAGTCCTCCCGCAACACCCGGGGCCGCATTGTGGCCGCCGCCTGGCAGCTCTTTTACGAGCAGGGCTATGAGAACACCACCGTAGACGAGATTGTGGAGAGCTCCGAGACCTCCAAGGGCTCCTTCTACCACTACTTCGGCGGCAAGGACGCCCTCCTGGGCACCCTCAGTGATCTCTTTGACGAAAAATATGAGTCCCTCCAAGAGACCATGGACCCCAATATGCCCGCCCTGGAACAGCTCCTCTTCCTCAACAGCGAGCTCTTCCGCCTCATTGAGAACAGCATCTCCCTGGACCTGCTGGCCCGTCTCCTGTCCACCCAACTGGTGACCTCTGGGGAAAAGCACCTGCTCAACCACAAGCGTACCTATTACCGTCTGCTCCGGCGGATCATCGCCCAGGGCCAGGAGCGGGGGGAGATTGCCAAGCACCGCAGCGTCAGCGACCTGGTGAAGCGCTACACCCTCTGTGAACGGGCGCTGCTGTATGACTGGTGCCTGTGCTCTGGGGAATACTCCCTGCGCGACTACGCCGTACAGGTGATGCCCGTGTTCCTCTGCGATTTTTCCCCCGCGTTTCCGTCTAGTCTGCGTACAGAGGGAAAAGCTTGAGATACAAGAGGTTCATCTACAGTTTAGGAAACGCGGTATAGACTATGGTCTGTACCGCGTTCTGTGTTGCGTTCTATTCCCATTCATGGTATGATATCGACATCTTTTGATTCGATCCATAGGAGGAACCCCAATGACCACAGCACAGATCTGTATCATTGCCACCATCCTGATCTATCTGGTGGCAATGGTCCTGGTGGGCGTGTATTTCAGCCGCAAGGGCGGCAGCTCGTCCTCCCACGAATTTTACTTAGGGGGCCGGAAGCTGGGCCCTGTCGTCACCGCCATGAGCGCGGAGGCCTCGGATATGAGCAGCTATCTGCTCATGGGCCTGCCGGGCCTGGCCTACATCGCCGGTGTGGCAGAGGTTGGCTGGACCGTGATTGGCCTGGCCGTGGGCACTTATCTCAACTGGCTCATCGTGGCCAAGCGCCTGCGCAACTACTCCGCCCACATGGGGGCCATTACCATCCCCGACTTCTTCTCCCGGCGCTACCGGGACCAGCGGCACGTCCTCTCCTGCATCGCCGCCGCCATCATCCTGATCTTCTTCGTGCCCTACACCGCGTCGGGCTTCAAGGCCATCGGTACCCTCTTCAACAGCCTCTTCGGCGTGGACTACCACGTGGCCATGATCGTGGGGGCCGCCATCGTCATTGCCTACACCGTTCTGGGTGGCTTCTTGGCAGTGTCCACCACGGACCTGATCCAGAGCATCGTCATGACCTTCGCCCTGGTGTTCATTGTGTTCTTCGGCATCGACCAGGCCGGGGGCTGGGACATCGTAGCCGCCAACGCCAGCGAGCTCCCCGGCTACCTGAACCTCACCCAGGGCTACGACGCCGCCACAGGGCAAGCCGGGAGCTACGGGGCCCTGTCCATCGTCTCCACCCTGGCCTGGGGCCTGGGCTATTTCGGGATGCCCCACATCCTCCTGCGCTTCATGGCCATTGAGGATGGGGACAAGCTGAAAATCTCCCGGCGCATCGCCACAGTGTGGGTGGTCATCTCCATGTTCATCGCCATCCTCATTGGCATCATCGGCTATAGCGTCTCCATGGCCGGAAAGGTCCCCATGCTGGGTTCCAGCGCCGAGTCGGAGACCATCGTCATCCAGCTGTCCAACCTGCTGAGCCAGTACGGGCCCTTCCTGGCCATCATCGCCGGTGTGGCCCTGGCGGGCATCCTGGCCTCCACCATGTCCACTGCCGACTCCCAGCTCCTCACCGCCGCCTCCGGCGTGTCCCAGGACCTGTTGCAGGACTTCTTTGGCATCAAGCTCAGCCCCAAGTCCTCTATGCTGGCGGCCCGGGGGACGGTCATTGGCATCGCCATTGTGGGCATCTTCCTGGCCTGGAACCCAGACAGTTCGGTATTCCGCATTGTCTCCTTTGCCTGGGCAGGCTTTGGCGCCTCCTTCGGGCCCTTGATGCTCTTCTCCCTGTTCTGGAAGCGCACCACCAAGCAGGGGGCCATTGCCGGTGTCCTGGCCGGTGGCGTGATGGTCTTTCTCTGGAAGTTCGCCATCGCCCCCATGGGCGGTGTGTGGGCCATTTACGAGCTGCTCCCCGCCTTCCTGGTGAGCTGCCTGGTAATCCTGGTGGTCTCTCTCCTCACCCCGCCCCCTGCTTCGGAAATCGTGGCGGAGTTCGAGGACGTGAGCCGGCAAACCGCCGGCAAGGCATGAGTTTGCTTACACTCTAATCCTCTCATAAAAAGCGCCCGGCGGGTCGAAAACATTCGGCCCGCCGGACGCTTTTATTGTTGCGTTTTAGAAAAGGGATATCTGGCTGGTCTCCGGCATAGAGCCCAGGGCCCCCGCCGCCCGGAGCTGGTCCACGTGGGCCTTGGAGACCTTGGGGCAGGCGGAGAGCAGCTCCTCCTGGGAGATGAACTGCCGCCCCTCCCGGTTCTCCACGATGGACAGGGCCGCCGACTCCCCTAAGCCCGGGATGGCGGTGAAGGGGGGCAGGAGGCTCTGCTTTTCCTCGTCCAGCAGGAACTTGGTGGCGTCGGAGCGGTAGAGGTCGATGTGCTCAAAGGTAAAGCCCCGGAGGTAGAACTCATAGCACACCTCCAAGGTGACCATCATATCCTCTTCCACGGCGGCGGCCTCCTTCTCCTTGGCGGCGATCTGCTTCATCTTCTGCTGGCAGACCTCCATGCCCATGCACATGCAGGTGGCGTCCAGGGCCTTGGCCCGGATGGAGAAATAGGCGGCGTAGAAGGCCAGGGGCCGGTGCACCTTAAACCAGGCGATGCGGAAGGCCATCATCACATAGGCCACCGCGTGGGCCTTGGGGAAGAGGTAGCCGATCTTGGCCAGGGAGCCAATGTACCAGTCAGGGACGTTGTTCTCCCGCATAGCCTCCTCCCAGCCAGGCTGGAAGCCCCCCTTCTTCACCTTCCCCTTCCGCACTGCCTCCATGATGTCAAAGGCAAGTTTGGGCTCCACCCCCATCTCCATGAGGTAGAGCATGATGTCATCCCGGCAGCCCACGGTGGAGTCTACCGTGGCAGTCTGGGAGAGGATCAGGTCCCGGGCATTGCCCAACCACACGTCGGTGCCGTGGGAGAAGCCCGACAGCCGCACCAGGGTGTTGAACTTGGTGGGCTGTGTGTCCATGAGCATTTGCCGGGTGAAGCGGGTGTTGAACTCCGGCACCGCCACCGCCCCAGTGGGGCCCAGCACCGGGTCGTTCTGGTAGCCCAGGGGGGTGGAGTCGGTGAAAATCTGCATGGTCTCCGGGTCGTCCAAGGGGATCTCCTGGGCGTTGACCTGGGTGAGGTCCTCCATCATCCGGATCATGGTGGGGTCGTCGTGCCCCAGCATATCCAGCTTGAGAAGGTTGTCCTCCATCTTGTGGTAGTCGAAGTGGGTGGTGATGATGTCCGTGCCGGTGTCGTCGGCGGGATGCTGGACGGGGCAGAAATCATAAATCTCCCGGTCTTGGGGGATGACCACCATGCCCCCGGGGTGCTGGCCAGTGGTGCGGCGTACGCCGGTGCAGCCCAGGGCCAAGCGGGTCTCCTCTGCCTTGGTCACCTGAATGCCCCGGGCGTCCAGGTACTTTTTCACATAGCCGTAGGCGGTCTTTTCCGCCACGGTGCCGATGGTCCCCGCCCGGAACACGTGGCTCTCCCCAAAGAGCTCGAAGGTGTAGCGGTGGGCGTTGGCCTGGTACTCCCCAGAAAAGTTCAGGTCGATGTCCGGGACCTTCTTGCCGCCGTAGCCCAAAAAGGTCTCGAAGGGGATGTTGAAGCCGTCCTTCACGTAGGGGGTGCCGCAGACGGGGCACACCCCGTCGGGCATATCCGCCCCGCAGCCGTGGCCCTCCCCGGCGGCAAAGTCGGAGTGCTTACACTTGGGGCAGCGGTAGTGGGGGGGCAGGGAGTTCACCTCGGTGATGCCCGAGAGGAAAGCCACGATGGAGGAGCCCACAGAGCCCCGGGAGCCCACCAGGTAGCCGTGCTCCAAGGAGTTTTGCACCAGCTTCTGGGCGGACATATAGATCACGTCGTATTTCCGCTCAATGATGCCCGGCAGCTCTAGCTGGATGCGGTCCTTGACGATCTGGGGCGGGTCCTCCCCGTAGAGCTCGTGGGCCTTGTCCCACACCAGGTTGTAGAGCTCCTTGTCAGAGTCCTTCAGCTTGGGGGCAAAGAGGCCGTCGGGGAGGGGTTTCACCTCGTCGCACCAGGAGGCCACCAAATTGGTGTTGGTGACCACCACCTCATAGGCCTTTTCCTTCCCCAGGTAGGCGAATTCGTCCAACATCTCCTGGGTGGTGCGGAAGTACAGGGGGTTGGGGGAGTCGGCATCGTCGAAGCCCTTGGTGTCCAGGAGCACGTGGCGGTAGATTTCGTCCTCTGGGTCCAGGAAGTGGACATCCCCGGTGGCGCACACGGGCTTCCCCAAGGCCTCCCCCAGGCGGACCACGGTGCGGTTCCAATCCTTGAGCTGGTTCCTGTCCCGGGCGATGGTCTTGCCGTTCTTGTCCGGGCGGAGCATAAAGCCGTTGTTGCTCAAGGGCTGTATCTCCAAGAAGTCATACCAGGAGGCAATGCGGCACAGCTCCTGCCAATCCTTCCCCCGGATGATGGCCTGGTACAGCTCCCCCGCCTCGCAGGCGGAGCCCAGAATGAGGCCCTCCCGGTTGGCGTTGATCTCCCGCTTGGGCATGATGGGGAAGCGCTTGAAATAATCCAAATGGGCCAGGGAGATGAGCTTATAGAGGTTGCGCAATCCCGTCTGGTTCTTGGCCAGGACAATCAAGTGCCGGGGCATCCGCTTGGCCTTGCCTATGGTGGCAGTCCGGGACAAGTCCTCGTTGATCTGTTGGAGGCTGCGCACCCCCCGGTCCCGGAGCATTTGGAAGAAGGGGGTGAGCATATAGCCCACCATGGCCGCGTCGTCGCTGGCCCTATGGTGGTTGAAGTCCGGCAGGTTCAGGTGCCGGGAGATGATATCCAATTTATATTTCCCCAGCTCTGGCAACAGGTTCTGGGCCAGGGGGAGGGTGTCCAAATAGGTGGGTTCAAAGGGGATGCCATAGCGCTGGCAGCCCTCCCGGATGAAGCCGATGTCGAACTCCGCGTTGTGGGCAGCCAGGGGCCGGTCCCCTACGAAGTCCAAAAAGGCCCGGATGGCCTCCTCCTGGCTGGGGGCCCCTATCAACATATCCTCGGTGATCCCTGTGAGCTGGACGATGTTGGGGGGCAGGGGGCGCTGGGGGTCCACGAAGGTCTGGAAGCGCTCGGTGATCTCCCCCTTCTCCCACACCGCCGCGCCGATCTCGGTGATCCGGTCCTCCTGGCGGGAAAGGCCGGTGGTTTCCAGGTCAAAGCAGATGATGGGGGCGTCCAAGTCCTGCTCCTGGCTCCCCCGGATGGTAAGGCGCTCGTCCACGTCGTTGATGTAATAGGCCTCGGTGCCCAAGAGCACCTTGGTTTTCCCCTTGGCGGCGTTCCAGGCGTCGGGGAAGGACTGGGCCACCCCGTGGTCGGTGATGGCAATGGCCGGATGGCCCCAGGCGATGGCCCGTTTCACCACGTCGGCGGTGTCTGTCAGGGCATCCATCAGGGACATGCGGGTGTGGAGGTGGAGCTCCACCCGCTTCTCCGGGGCGTCGTCGGTTTTTACCGGCTTCTCCGCCGTCTCGATAATCAGGGGTTCCAGGACCATGTCATTGTCGAAGCGGTTCAGATTCAGACGGCCGGCAATCCGCAGGCGCATCCCCTTCTTCACCCCCTGGACGATGGGGGCGCCCTCGTCCCCGGGCATAAACTTGTTCACCCGGATGGAGCTGGTGTAGTCGGTGATATCAAAGCTGATGACCCAGGCGTTGCGCTTGCTGAGCTCCTTGTGCTCCACAGCGAATACGTCCCCCTCCACGGTGACGGTGCCCATGTTCAGCTCTAGGGTGTTCATGGGGATGGGGGCTTTTTTGATCTGCCGGGGACCATAGATGCGCTTGACCCGGAAGCCCGCCTCCTTCTCATGGTGCTCCAAGGCCTGCTTCATGGCCTTTTGGCGCATCTCCCTGGTCTGGCGGAACAGGCGTTCTTCCTCTGTCTCCTGGGGCACTTCCTCCTGGACGGGAACTTCTTCCACCGGGGGCAGCGCTTCCTGTTCCGGCGGCGGGGCGGTCTCCTCAATGGGGGGCGCTTCTTCCACCGGGCCGGGGAACAGGGGGGTGAGCCGCAACCCGTTCAGGCCATAGGCCGCCCGCACCGCCTCCCCCACCGCCTGAAGCAGGGACTCCGGCGGAGGCTCCGGGCAGCGCAGCTTCGCGTCCATGACGCGGGTGCTGCTCTCCACCACCGCCGAGGCCACAAGCCACCCTTCCAGAGCGGGCAAAAGCTCCGGGGCGGGGCGGTAGCGGGCAAACACAGTCAGAAACGGCAATTCTTTCTCTGGCATAGTCTCGGTTCCTTTCCAGGGTGAAATCACAATCAATATGTAGCGTCAAAGGGCCTCGATCATGGCCATCAGCTCCTCCACCAAGGCCTCCTGGGGGACTTTCTTCACCACTTCCCCCTGGCGGAACAGCAGGCCGAAGCCGTTGCCCCCGGCGATGCCCACATCGGCGGCGGCGGCCTCTCCGGGGCCATTCACCGGGCAGCCCATCACCGCCACGGTAATGTTCTTCTTCACGTCCTTTAGCCGTGCCTCCACTGCTTGGGCTAAGGGGATCAGGTCGATTTTCGTCCGGCCACAGGTGGGGCAGGCAATCAGCTCTGGCCCGTCCTGGCGCACCCCCAGGGCTTTCAAGATATCCCGGGCCACATAGACCTCCTCCACTGGGTCGGCGGTGAGACTCACCCGGATGGTGTCCCCCACCCCCTGGGGCAGCAGCCCCGCCAGGGCGGCGGCCTTGATGGTGCCCATACGCACGGTGCCTCCCTCAGTGACCCCCAGGTGGAGGGGGTAGTCCGAGCGCTGATGCATCAGCCGGTAGGCCTCCATGGTCACAGGGACGGAGGAGGATTTCAGGGACACGCAGATGTCGTGGAAATCCCAGCGCTCCAACAGGGCGATGTGGCCGAAGGCGGATTCCAGCAGGGCTTCCGGGGTAACGCCGCCGTGCTTGGCCAAAAGGGGCTTTTCCAAAGAGCCGCCGTTGACCCCAATGCGGATGGGGATGCCCTTCCGGGCCGCCGCCTGGGCCACCGCCCGGACGTTCTCCTCCCCCCCGATGTTGCCGGGGTTGATGCGCACCTTGTCCACCCCAGCGTCGATGCAGGTGAGGGCCAAGCGGTAGTCAAAGTGGATATCCGCCACCAGGGGCAGGCCGATCTGGGCCTTGATCTCTGCAATGGCCCGGGCGGCGGCCTGGTCCGGCACGGCCACCCGGACGATCTCACAGCCGGCGGCGGCCAAGCGGCGGATTTGGGCCACGGTGGCCTCCACATCGGCGGTGGGGGTGTTGGTCATGGATTGAATGGAAACGGGGGCCCCCCCACCAATGGGGAGGCCGCCTACGTGAATCTGTCTTGTCATGGTTGTGCTCCTTGTGGTTGGACAACAATTTGCTTGGGCTGCCGCCCAAACCTGCCCAGGGGGGCCAGCCCCCCTGGACTCCCTGCCACCTTTTGAAAAAGGTGGACGAACGCTTTATTTATGCTGCCCGCGGCTCATTGGAACAGCTTAAACACGTCGCTGAAGGTCACCGCCAGCATAAAAATCATCAGCAGGGCAAAGCCCAGGCCGTGGAGATAGGCCTCGTACTTCCCGTCCAGCCGCCGCCGGGTGATGAGGAACACCGCTTCGCTCACCAGCAGCAGGAAAATCCGTCCCCCGTCCAGAGCTGGGATGGGCAGCATGTTCATGATGGCCAGGTTCACCGCGATGAGGGCGATGATATAGAACACGTTTTGGAGCCCGGCGGACACACTGCCCCCCTGGCTCCCCGCCTCCCCCAGGTAGCTGACGATACCCACAGGGCCGGACATATCCTGCAAGCCCACCTTTCCGCTGACCAGCATGCCCAGCCCCGACCACACGGCCTTGGCAAAATAACAGCAGGTGTCGAAGCTCTGCTTCATCACAGCAGGGAAGCTGGCCTCCTGGACGGTGAAGTTGATGCCGTAGCGCTGGACGGTCTTGCCGTCCAGCTGGTAGTCCCGCAGGGTAATGGGCAGGCCCTTCCGCTCCAACCGCTCCCCGTCGCGCTCCACCACCAGGTCCATGGTCTCCTTGTCCTTGGCCGCTGCCAGATAGGCGTTCACGTCGGCATAGACCCAGACCTTTTGGCCGTTGATGGACAGAATCCGGTCCCCCGGCAGCAGGCCCGACGCCCCGGCGCAGGGGAAGCCTTCCGCGAAATCCCGCACCACCGGCACCACAAAGCTCCCCACGTGGGCAAACATCAGGGCCACAATGAGAAAACCCGCCAGCAGGTTGGCCAAAGACCCCGCCGCCAGGATGATGAGCTTACGCCAGGGGGCCTTGTTGGAAAATGCGGCGGGGTCGTCACTGCCCTCGTCCTCCCCCTCCATGGCGCAGAAGCCGCCGATGGGCAGCAGGCGCAGAGAGTATTGGGTCTCCCCCCACTTCCGGGAAAACAGCAGGGGGCCCATGCCGATGGCAAACTCGTTCACCCGCACCCCCAGGAGCTTGGCGGAGAGGAAGTGGCCCCCCTCATGGACTGCCACCAGCACGCCAAACAGGAGGATCCCCACAATAATATACAACAAATCCTTCACCCCTTTGCATGTTGCGCTTTTACACGTCCAGCGCTGCCTGGGCGGCCTCCCGCGCCAGGTGGTCCGCCCGGTGGACAGCCTCCAAGGACAGCGGTTCCCGCGCCACCTGGTCCAGGGCCGCCTCCACCACCCGGGGGATGTCCAAAAAGCCCAGCTTCCCCTCCAAAAAGCCTGCCACGGCCACCTCGTTGGCCCCGTTGAGGATGGCGGGGGCGGTGCCCCCCTCCTTGGCAGCGGCGATGGCCAGGGCCAGACAGCGGAAGGTCTCCAAGTCCGGCGGGGCAAAGTGCAGGGGGCCGCAGCCCAGCAGGTCCAGCCGCCGGGCGGGGCCGGGGACCCGGCTGGGGTAGGTCAGGGCGTATTGGATGGGCAGGCGCATATCCGCCTCCCCCATCTGGGCCAGGACGCTTCCATCACAGTATTCCACCGCGGAGTGAACTATGCTCTCCCGGTGGACCAAAATCTTGATTTTTTCTGCCGGGACCTGGAACAGGGACATGGCCTCCAGCAGCTCCAAGCCCTTGTTCATCAGGGTGGCGGAGTCGATGGTCACTTTCGCCCCCATGGACCAGTTGGGATGTTTGAGGGCGTGTGCCGGGGTGACTTCCCGCAGCTGTTCCCGGGTCCAGCCGAAAAAAGGCCCTCCGGAGGCGGTGAGGAGGATGCTATGCAGCTCCCCCCGCAGGCTGCCTTGCAGGCATTGGAAAATGGCGGAGTGCTCCGAGTCCACCGGCAGGATCTCCGCCCCCTTCTCCTTGGCCCGGGCCATCACCAGGGGCCCGGCGCACACCAGGGTCTCCTTGTTGGCCAGGGCAATGCGCTTCCCGGCGTCGATGGCCGCCAGGGTGGGGTCCAACCCGGCGATGCCCACCAGGGCCGCCACTACCGTGTCCGCCTGGGGCAGGGCCGCCGCCGCCAAGAGCCCCGCCTCCCCGGCCAGGACCTGGATGTCCGTGTCCGAGAGGCGTTGCGCCAAAGAGGCGGCGGCGGTGAAGTCCGCCGCCGCTACCAGCTTGGGATGAAATTGCCGGGCCTGGGCCTCCAACAGGTCCACGTTGCTCCGGGCGGTGAGGGCCGCTACGGGGATACCACAAGCCGCCGCCACCTCCAAGGTCTGCGTCCCGATGGAGCCGGTGGACCCCAGGATGGAAATACTGTGCATGTCCAGCCCTCCTTTAACCCAGCCGGAAGGCCGGGAAATAGTGGATCAGCAGCTCCACCAGGGGTGCGCAGAAGATTACGCTGTCAAAGCGGTCCAACACGCCACCGTGGCCGGGGAGCAGGCCGCTGAAGTCCTTGATCTTCCGGGTGCGCTTGATATAGGAGAACGCCAGGTCCCCGATCTGGGTCATGATGCCCCCCAGCAGGCCGTACACGGCGAGGAAATAATAGTTGGCCGTGGCCCCCGTCACCAGGTGGACCCCCAGGCCATAGAGCAGGCAGGCGGCGATGCCGAACACCAGGCCGCCAATGCAGCCCTCTAAGGTCTTGTGGGGGGAGAGGTTGGGGGTGATGCTGCGCCGCCCCAAGTGCATCCCGGTAAGCATGGCCGCGGCGTCCACGATGAAGGGCAGGAAGATGGGCAGGGCGATATAGTAGTCCCGCAGGTACAGGTTCCCCACCCGCACCACAGAGGACAGGCAATAGGCGATGAACAGGGCGAAGAAGAACGCCGCCCCCACCTTTTCCACTTTCACCCGGAAGCTGCTGGCAAAGGCCTCTAGGAAGATGAGCACCAGGTAGGCCAAGAGCACCAGCAGCCCAAGAATCCGCTTCTCGCCAAAGTAAACCCAAAAGGGGATGGCCATGGCCAAGGCGGCAGTGTACAGGGCCAAGCGGGGGTGGTTCATCCCCATAGCCCCCATGGCCTCATAGGTGCCGATGGCGGAGAGGACCGCGATCATGGCCGGTGTAAAGGGTTCCGGCAGCAGGTAGAGCACCAGGAGGATGGCCGGCACCCCGGCACAGGCCACGATGATCCGATTTCTCATTTGTTATCCGCTCCTTTCACGTGTCCAGGGCGCATTTGTTGCCCAAAGAAGGGGCAAACACACCCAAATGGAGCAGGACCAAAAGGAAGCGGATCGGTCCAGCTCATGGGGGCAGGGGCCTATGCAACGGCAGGCGTTGGCTCAGATCCCCCCGAACCGGCGTTTGCGGCCTTGGTAGGCCAGCAGGGCCTGGTCCAGGACTTCAGGGGTGAAGTCCGGCCAGAGGACGTCGGTGAAGTAAAGTTCGGCGTATGCCGACTGCCAGGGCAGGAAGTTGGACAGCCGCAGCTCCCCGCTGGGGCGGATGACCAGGTCCGGGTCCGGCAGGCCCCGGGAATCCAGGTAGCGGGAGAAGAGCTCTTCGCTGAGCCCCTCCGGGTCCTGGCGGCCTGCCTGGCAGTCCTGCCCCCAGGCCCGGATGGCCCGGAGGATTTCATCCCGCCCGCCGTAGTTGAGGCAGACGTTGATCTGGTATTTGGCCCCTGCCACCGCCTGTCCGGCGGCTTGGGTCTCCAAACACAGGGTCCGCAGCTCCGGGGGCAGCGGGGTCAGGTCCCCGAAGAAATGGATGCGGAACCCGTCCCGTTCCATTTTTTCCAGGGCCTCCAACAAATATTTCCGCAAAAGGCCCATAATGGCGGAGACCTCCTCCATGGGGCGTTTCCAGTTCTCCGTGGAGAAGGCATACACCGTCAGGTAGGGGATGCCCAGGTCCCGGCAGCGGTAGGCGATGGTGCGGAAGGTCTCCGCCCCGGCGGCATGGCCGGCAGTCCGGGGCAGGCCACGCTGTTGGGCCCAGCGGCCGTTGCCGTCCATGATGATGCCGATGTGCCGGGGCAGACGGTCCAGGTCCAGGGCTGTTTCCGCCGCAGGCGCCGGGGCCGCCTTCTTTTTATGAAAGAGTGCCATCGGGAGCTCAGACGGCCATCAGCTCAGCCTCTTTCTGGGCTGTGAGCTCATCCAGTTCCTTGATGCGCTTGTCGGTGAGCTTTTGGATGTCGTCTTCCAGCTCTTCCTGGTCGTCCTCGGTGATCTCGGAATCCTTCTTCATCTTCTTGAGCTTTTCCATGGCGTCCCGGCGGATGTTGCGCACGGCCACCTTGCCGGTCTCGCCGTACTTCTTCACCTGCTTGGTGAGCTCTTTCCGGCGCTCCTCGGTGAGCTGGGGAAAGGCCAGGCGGATCACCTTGCCGTCGTTCTGGGGGTTGATGCCCAGTTCTGAAATCAGCAGGGCCTTTTCGATGGCCTTGAGCAGGGTGGCGTCCCAGGGCTGGATCACCAGGGTACGGGGGTCCGGGGTGGAGATGGAGGCCACCTGCTGCAAGGGGGTGGCGGTGCCGTAATACTCCACGGTGATTTTGTCCAGGACACCGGCGTTGGCGCGGCCGGCCCGGACACTGGCGAAATCGCTTTTCACGGAGTCGATGGTCTTTTGCATCTTTGCGTCGTATTCCTGATAGATCTCATTCATGATGGTTCCTCCTCAACAATGGTTCCGATCTGTTCCCCCAGCACCACCCGGCGGATGTTCTCCGGGTCGGCCAGGGCAAAGATCATAACTGGGATGTGGTTTTCCAAAGCCAGGGACGTGGCAGGCAGGTCCATCACCTGCAAATGCCCCGCCAGCACCTGGTCATAGCTGATGCGGTCGTATTTCACCGCCGCGGGGTCCTTCTTGGGGTCGGCGCTGTAGACCCCGTCGATGTTCTTGGCCAGCAGGATCATATCCGCATGGATCTCCGCGGCCCGGAGCACAGCGGCGGTGTCGGTGGAGAAGTAGGGGTTGCCGGTGCCGCCGGCGAAGATCACCACCTGCCCCTCCTTTAAGTAGCGGTCCGCTGTGGCGTAGGAGTAGGGCTGGGCCACCGGGCCCATGGGGAAGGAGGTGAGCACCTGGGCCCCCTGGCCCTGCTGTTCCAGCACCTCCTGGACGGCCAGGCTGTTGAGGACGGTAGCCAGCATCCCCATCTGGTCGGCGCGGCTGCGTTCCATTTTCCCGCCGCCGTCCTTCACGCCCCGCCAGATGTTGCCGCCGCCGACCACCAAGCCCAGCTGGACCCCCAGCTCCACACAGGAGCGGATCGCCTGGCACACTTGGCGGATAAAGTCGAAATCCAGGCCCCGCCCGGCTTGGCCTGCCAAGGCTTCGCCGCTGATTTTCAGCAGAACACGCTGATACTTTGCTTGTTCCATGACCATACCTCCCTGCGCCCAAGGCGCAGTTCCCGTTTCTCTCTACCGCCGGACCCAGTGCCTACTGGGCACCGTGCGGAGATGGTTCCCTTTATTTTAATATAAATTGTGCCGTTTGCATAGGGGTTTCTGAAAAGATTTTGGGAAAAAAACGCCGGAATCCCCCGCTTTCTCTGGTCTTTGGGGGAAAAACAAGGGGCACTGCCCCAGTTCACCGGAACAGTGCCCCTCATTTTGCCGCAAAAGGGCTTGTCAAGGTGGGCGGAATCGTGTATAATTCTGACCTGCTGCGAGATGTCAGGGAGGCCAGTTTGAAAAAAGGGGGTAGTTGTGTGGATGACACCAAGACCCGGATCATTTCCGCCACGATGAAAGCCGTGCGGCAGTATGGCCTGGAAGGCATGCGGGTCCAGCACGTCAGTGACCTGGCGGGCATCTCCCCTGGGGCGCTGTACCGCTACTTCGAGGGCAAGGACCAGCTGATCGTGGAATGCTTCACCTATGTGGACAAACAGGCGGCAGCCATTTTTGAACAGATAAGCTTCAACCCCCTGACCATGCTCACCGACCCCCTGGGGGCCATTAAGAGCCTTTGGCTGCCCTATTTCCGCTTTTGGACCTCCCATCCAGATGAGACCGTTTTCTACCACCGCTTCCGGGACAGCAGCTTTTTCCCAAAATACGACAAGGGCCGGGACGTGGCCTATTTTGACACCTTCATCGGCATGGTCCATATGTTCAAGAAGGTGTTCCCCAAGCTAAACCAGATCAACCAGGACCTGCTGTGGCTCCATGTCCTCACCTCCACGGTGATGTATGCCAAATACGTGGTGGAGGGGGTCCTCCCCAACGACCAGGAGACGGAGGACGCCATTTTCCAATTGCTGCTCACCGGGCTCAACGGCTACCTGAAGCCAAAGCGGCCCAAGAAATCCAAAGAGGGAAACGCTCTGCTATAAGGTGGTATGTGGTATACCATCCAGTAAATAAACATTTATTTTTAGGGCCCATCCTTTTCTCCAAGCCCTATCATCAAACATTTTCGCACACTTTGAGAAGGAGCATGTCATCATGGAAAAAATACTGATCGTGGACGACAGTGTCGTCCAGGCAACCCAACTGAAAAACATTTTGGACGATGAGTATGACGTAACCATTGCGCAAACAGCGGGAGAGGGCCTGCACCGGGCCAGCAGTGAAACCTACTCCCTGATCCTGCTGGATGTGGTGATGCCAGAGATGGATGGCTTTACCCTGCTGAAAAAACTACAGGAGGAAATCATCACCCAAAACGTCCCGGTCATCTTGATCACCAGCCTCGCCGATGTGGAAAACGAGCAGCGGGGGCTGGTTCTGGGCGCTGTGGACTATATCACCAAGCCCTTCCACGCCCTGATTGTCAAGGCCAGGGTCAACACACACATCAAGCTGTACAACTACCGCAGGCAGGTAGAAGCGCAGTCCATGACCGACCAGTTGACCGGCATCGCCAACCGGCGCAAGTATGAGCAATACTGCGTGGCAAAGTGGCAGGATGCCGTCCGGCTGCAAGTCCCCTTTTCCATCTGCATGTTCGATATCGACCGCTTCAAGGTATACAATGACACCTTCGGCCACCCAGCCGGGGACAAGGTCATCGCCGCCGTGGCCAAAACCGCGGCCGCCCAGTTGCAGCGCAGCACTGATTTCCTGGCCCGTTATGGCGGGGAGGAATTCGTGGGCCTCATCATGGGCGCCCCCTCGGAAAAGATATTCCAGCACATGAAAACAATCCGCCAGGCAGTGGAGGACCTCCACATCCCCCACGACACCTCTGTGTCCCAGTGGGTCACCATCAGCGTCGGCGGGGTCACCGTCATCCCCCAGGTGGGCAGCGACTATGATTTTTATTTGAAGGTGGCGGACACCATGCTCTATGACGCAAAAAAGCACGGCCGGAACCAGGTGGTCTGGGCAGACGAGCGCATGAAGCAGTTGTGGGAGAAAGGCGCCTCCCTTTGATTGCGGGGAGCAGCCTTTGAAACAGGAGGGATACCATGGGATTCTTCAATTTATTTGGCAAAAAGACAAAGGAGCCCCAGCCCCAGGAGAGCGCCAGCGCTGGGGAGGAACTGGAAGCCTATTCCGGTATGCGGGTGGAGGTCACCACCTTTGAGGGGCAGCTCCTATTTGTGGCAAAATTGTTGGGCCTCCACGAGGACAAGGCCCAGCTGCACCTATATTCCGAGACCATCCTCCCCCAGGACAGCGAGCCCCTGCGGGTGCGGATTCGGGGATACAGTGACCATGAACGCAAAGCCGTCTATATGGAGGGCACCATCTCCCCCCTGCCCCACAATGTTTGGGCGGTGGAGGAGCTGGTGCTTTGCAGGGTCGGGAACGACCGGGCCTTCTTCCGCCTGAGCACCAATCTCGACGCCACCGCCACCATGTTCAGCGGCTTGGAGGCAGGGGAAAAGCCCTGCAAGCTGCTGAACATCAGCGTAGGCGGGGCCAGCATCCGTTCCGAATGCAAATACCACATGGGGGATAAGTTCCTCTTAAAGGTCAAGCTGCTGGAGGACCGGCCCATCTCCGCCATATTCAGCCAGGTGGTGCGCATTATCGAAAAGGACGGCACCAGCTTTGACTATGGCTGCCAGTTCCTAGAGCTGACCGAGGAGGACCAGGAGAAAATCACCCAGAATATCTTCGCGGTCCAGCTCCAATCCCGGGCCAGAAGATAATCCCCCGCCGCCCTGGGCTGCCTTGCAATCTGGTGGGAAGTCTGATATAGTCAAAACAGTTGAAAATCGGTTCCCGGTTTTCAACGCAGGCAAAGCCCGCCAGCACATAAAAGGAAAACCGGAAAGGATCCCATCTCATGAAAAAAATCTGCCTCTCTCTTTTCTTGGCCTTGACCCTGAGCTTGGGTCTGGCCACCCCGGCCCTGGCCGCCGGGTATTACCAACCCCTCACCCTCTCCGTGCTGGACCGCTACGCCGTCTCCTTTGACGCCGCACATGTGGAACAGAAAACGGTACAGACCGCGTTCCTGGGCGCAGACGATGTCCAGGAACCCTACGAACTTGCCACCGTGAACCTGGTGGAGCTGCGTCCCGGCAGCCAGATCAGCGTGAAAAAGGGGCTGACAGAGGGGGGCCGCACCGGCGTCCCCGGCACCCCTGGCTGCATGGTAGACCCAGGGCATTACATCACCTATTACATGGGTGCCGTTATGCCCTACCTCTTCCACGGCAAGGCCGAGGACTCCTTCCAGGACAACAACCTCGTCGTTCTCTATCACGGTGGCCAGGCGTACTATGTGGTGATGGGGCCCAATATCGGCTCCGCCGGCTTCATTGACGTGGCCGACACAGATTACTTCGCCCAGCCGGTGCAATGGGCCGTCACCAAGGGGGTCACCAATGGCACAGGCGACAGAACCTTCAGCCCCGCCACCCCCTGCACCATGGCCCATATCATCACCTTCCTCCACCGTGCCCAGGGCTCCCCAGCCACCACCGCCGGGAACCCCTTCCAGGATGTGAGCAGCCAGGATTATTTCTACACCCCCGCCCGCTGGGCAGCGGAAAAGGGCCTGGTAGACGGCAGCGCCTTTCATGGAGACGCCGGCTGCACCCGGGCCAATGTGGTGACCTATCTCTGGAAGCTGGCAGGCAGCCCCGCCGCCTCTGGCTCTGTCTTTGCCGACGTGGCCGCGTCCTCTGAATTGGGTCAGGCCGTGGCCTGGGCAGCGGCCCAGGGCATCGCCACAGGCACCTCCACCACCACCTTCTCCCCTGACAAGGTCTGCACCCGCGGGGAGATTGTCACCTTCCTCTACCGGGCCTATGGTCGCTAAACGCCTCCTGCCCCTGCTCCTGGCCCTGCTGCTCAGCGCCTGTGCCCCGGCCACCCCCGCCCAGGGAACCCAGGACCCTGAACTGACCCTGGCGGCCACCACCTACCCGGTGTACCTCTTCGCCTGCCAGGTGGCCGGGGATGTCCCCGACCTGCGCATCACCCTGGTGGTGAACCAGCAGCTCAGCTGCATGCACGACTACAGCCTCTCCATCACCGACATGAAGGTGTTGGAGGGGGCGGATGCCATCCTGCTCAGCGGTGCGGGGCTGGAAGATGCCATGGCCCCCGCCCTGGAAGCCGCCGGACGGCCCCAAATCGACTGCTCGGTAGGCATCCGCCTCCTCTGCTCCGCCCATGACCATGACCACGACCACGGCCATGCGGAGGAAGAAGGGGAGGAAACGGACCCCCACATCTGGCTGGACCCCCGGCGGGCCTGCCAAATGCTGGACAATCTGGCCCAGGCCCTGGGGGAGCTGGACCCGGTCCACGCCAAGCAGTTCAGCGCCAACGCCCAGGCCGCCCAGGAGGAAATCATGGAGAGCTATGAGCAGTTGAAGACACAGCTTGCCGCCCTCTCCCCCCGGTCCCTCATCACCTTCCACGACGGCTTTGCCTACTTTGCCGAGGCCTTTGACCTGGACATCCTGGAAGCCATCGAGGAGGAAGCCGGCAGCGAGGCCTCCGCCTTGGAGGTGAAGGAGATTTTGGCCCTGTTGGAGGCACATCGCCTCCCCGCCATCTTCACCGAGGTCAACGGGGCCACCGCCACCGCCCAGCTCATCGGGCGGGAGGCCGGGGTAACCGTGGCCCCCCTGGACCTACTCATGAGCAGCCGGGAGAGCCCCCTGGCGGGTACGGACCTCTACCTCTCCGTCCTCGCCGCCAACGTCAGCACCATTCAGGAGGCCTATCCATGCGCATAGCCAAACAACCCCACAGCCGCATTCCCCTCCCTGGCCGGCCAGGGACCTGCCGGCTGCGGGTGCAAAACCTTGAGATCACCTTGGAGGGGGCCCCCATCCTCCGGGATGTGAGCTTCCAGCTCAACTGCCGGGAGATCACCGCCCTCATCGGCCCCAACGGCGCGGGGAAGTCCTCCCTGTTCCGGAGTATTTTGGGGCAGATCCCCTACAGCGGTTCCATCCGCTTTGAGCTGGCGGGAGGCTACCCCAGCCGTCCCAAAATCGGCTACGTGCCCCAGAGCCCCAGCTTTGAGCGCAGCTGTCCCGTGAGTGTGCTGGACTTCTTCGCCGCCGCCATCAGCCGCTGGCCGGTGTTCCTGCCGGTGCCTGCCCCTCTGCGGGAGAAGGTCACAGACTGCCTCACCCGGGTTCACGCCGAAGCCCTGCTCCACAAGCGCATCGGGGCCCTGTCCGGGGGGGAGTTGCAGCGGGTGCTTCTGGCCTTGGCCCTAGAGCCCATCCCCCACATCCTCATTCTGGACGAACCCCTCTCCGGGGTGGACCGGGGCGGGGAGCACCTGCTCATGGAGATGCTGGACGAGATCCGCCAGAAGTACGACCTCTCCATCCTCTTCTCCACCCACGATTTTTCCACCCTGCGGCTGTACGCCGACAAGGTGATCCTGCTTCAACAGGAAATCCTCACCACGGGCACCCCCAGCCAAGTCCTCCGCTCCCCGGAGTTCCAGGCGGTGTTCCGCCTGGATTTGGAGGAAGAAGGAGGCGACGGCCTGTGAGCGTTTGGTACTGGCTGGTGTCCTTCCTGCCCTTTGAGTGGGCGGCCACGGACAGCATGTTTTTCATGAAGCACGCCCTGTTGGCCGTCCTGGTGGTGACGCCCCTCTTCGGCCTGCTCTCCACCATGGTGGTGGAAAGCCGCATGGCCTTCTTCTCCGACGCCCTGGGGCACTCCGCCTTTACCGGCATGGCCATTGGGGCCCTGTGCGGCTTCACCCAGCCGGTGGGAGCGGCGGTGGTGTTCTCCCTGGTGATCGCCCTGCTGTTCACCCTGGTGCGCCAGCACACCAGCATGGCCAGCGACACCGCCATCAGCGTCTTTTCCTCCGCCGCCGTGGCCCTGGGCATCTTCATCAGCACCCTGGGCAGCCAGAGCTTTACCAAGTTCAACACCCTGCTCATCGGGGACATTTTAAGTGTCCAGGTGGAGGAGATTGGCATCCTAGCCCTGCTGCTGCTGTTGTTGGTGCTGCTGTGGCTGGGGTCCTACAACCAAATGATGCTCTCCTCCGTCCACCAAGCCCTGGCGGACAGCCGGGGTATCCGGGTGGTGTGGCGGAATTTCCTCTTCACCGGGGCCATTGCCGTGGTGGTCACCATCTCCATGAGCTGGGTGGGGCTGTTGGTCATCAACGCCCTATTGGTGCTCCCGGCAGCGGCAGCCCGGAACGTGGCCCGGAACCTGCCCCAGTACCACCTGCTCTCTGTCGCGGGGGGACTGGTGTGCGGGGTGGCGGGGTTGATGCTGTCCTATTACGTAGGGGCATCCACAGGGGCCTCCATCACCCTGCTGCTGGCCCTGTGGTTCTTTGTCACCCTGCTGCTGCGGAAGCGGCGGTGAGCGTACCTATGTACTGCTCAGGAAATTCAGGCACTACAGGCAGGGCAATTTCTATCAGAAACAAAAAAAGAGGGGCCGTCTCCATTCCAGACGGCCCCTCTTTTCATGGGCTCTGACCCTCACATCTCCTGCAACGCCAACCCCATCCCCCGGCATATGTTCTCCGTATCCCGGTCGAAGATAACAAGATATGCTGCCATATCCCCCAAATACTGCTGGATTGTCTCCATGGCCACCTCCAAGGCCTCCTCCTTGGGGTAGCCATAAATCCCGGCGGAAATCAGGGGGAATGCAATGCTCTTACAGTTTTTCCCCTTGGCCAGTTCCAGGGCAGTCTGGTAGCAGGAGGCCAGCTTTTCCCGCTCCCCATGCCTGCCGTCCTTCCACCGGGGGCCTACCGCGTGGATCACGTATTTACAGGGCAGCTTCCCCGCCCCGGTGAGTTTGGCGCTGCCGGTGTCGCAGCCCCCCAGGGTCTTGCACTCCTCCAACAGCGCCGGGCCCGCAGCCCGGTGGATGCAGCCATCCACCCCGCCGCCCCCCAGCAGGGAGCTGTTGGCGGCGTTGACGATGGCGTCCACCTCTAGCTTCGTGATGTCGCCTTTTACCAGTTGCAATGCCATAGGTCATCCATCCCTTCCTGTTCGCTGTTTATATTGTGTCAAAAAAACGGCGGCGCCGAGCACTCTGCCTCGACGCCGCCTGGCTATGGTTCGTATTTGCGCGGGAGGGAAAAGGGTCAGTCCTCGTCCCCGTCCTTCTCCTCGTCCTCGACCACCAGATCCAGGGAAAAGCTGTCGCCGCAGTTGGGGCAGACCACTTCACCCACGTCCAGGACGCTCTCGTCAATGATGATATCCTCCCCGCAGCTGGGACACTCGATTTCAAAGAAATCGTCCAGGTCAAACAAATCCTCGTCGTCCTCGTCCAGCTCATCGAAAAGCATCGTCTCCACGTCGGCCACGTCCTCTGCCAGGGCTTCCAGCTCGTCGCCGGCAGCTTGGACCTCCACTTCCAGGTCCTCCACGGCCAGGCCCAGATCCTCCAGGATATCAATGATCTTCACCAGGAGCTTCCCCTCTTTGGAGTTCTCCAGGTCCAGGTCCAGCCCGTCTGCCAGGCCCTTCAGGTATGCGACTTTTTCAGAGATGGTCATCATAGACTCCTTTCTTACCGGTGGGTTGCGCTTCTCTGCGTTTGGGTGTTTCCATTAACCCTTGGCGCGCTCAAGATATTCGCCGGTGCGGGTGTCGATCTTGATCTTGTCGCCGGGGTTGATGAACAGGGGTACCTTGATCTCCGCGCCTGTTTCCAGGGTAGCGGGCTTGGTGACGTTGGTGGCGGTGTCGCCCTTGAAGCCGGGGTCGGTCTCGGTGATTTCCAGCTCCACGAAGGTGGGGGGCTCGATGGCAAAGATCTTGCCCTTGTAGCTGTTGACCTTGCACATCATCTCTTCCTTCACGAAGCGGAAGTTGTCCCCCAAAAGCTCGGTGGCGATGGGCACCATGTCGAAGGTCTCCTGGTCCATGAAGTAGTACAGGTCGCCATCGTTGTAGCTGTACTGCATGTCCTTCTTTTCCACATACGCGTTTTCAAACTTGGCAGTGGGGTTGAACGAGGTCTCGGTCACGGCACCGGTGATGACGTTTTTCATCTTGGTGCGCACGAAGGCCGCGCCCTTGCCGGGCTTGACGTGCTGGAACTCCACCACCTGCATAACCTGGCCGTCCATCTCAAAGGTGACGCCATTGCGGAATTCGCCGGCAGAAATCATAGTATTCATCCTCCAAATAACATTGGTTTGTTTGCACTTTTATTGTACAATACCTTTCCGGCTTTTGCAACGGTTTTCTGCAAATGCGCGGGGAAAACCTCCCGCCGGGCTTTTTTGCTGCCTTCCCCTTGCTGGTTTTGTCGAAAACAGGTATAATATCGGTGCTGCCCTTCTCTAAACTGGCAACAGGGAGGAGGTGAGTGTGATGGAGATTCTAATCAATTTCCTCGTGTCGATCGCAGCGAGCGTGGTGGTCAACTACGTGGACAAGTGGCTTGGTCGGCGCCGCAAGGGCAGATAAGCACAAAGTGGGATCCCGGAGAGCTGCCACTCTCCGGGATCCCTTTTTTTGCGTGAGCATGATAGTTCTAATCAATTTCCTAGGCTGTAACTATTATAGCACAGCTTTGATAGGATATGCAAGATGGAAAATATAATTCCTAGGCTTTCCTCAGTCAAACACCTGGCAATCCGGGCCATTATATGTTACAGCGCTCCCCCATCCGCCCCCTGGCAGCGAAAGGGGGTCTCGATGCCATACCGCAGCGCCCGGAACACCGTGCCGAACTCGATGGGCTTCACCATCAAGGTCAGCACCCCAGCCCGGTTGCCGCCCCAGATGTCCGTGAAAATCTGGTCCCCCACGATAGCCGTCTGGGCAGGTTGTGCGGCGCAGCGCGCCATGGCCCGGCGGAAGCCGCCCCCCTTGGGCTTTCCCGCGTGGCCCTCGTAGGGCACCCCCAGGTCCTGGGCGAAGCGGGCTGCCCGGCCGGGCTTGCGGCTGTTGGAGAGGATGAACAGGGTGACCCCCGCCGCCTCCATCTGCTCCTTCCAGGCCCGCACCTCCTCTGACGGGGTCTGGACCCCATAGGGGGCCAAGGTGTTGTCCAGGTCTGCCAACAACAGGGTGACCCCCCTGGCCCGGAGGCGGGTGGGGTCGATGGCGTAAATGCTCTCAAACAAAAAGTCTGGGGTCAAATTCATAGTCTCTCCTTCTATCTCCCCTGCCCTGCGCATACAGTAGCCCATAGGAACCATGGACAAGGGGGTTTGCAACCTATGATATCCTATCTACTCACACCGCCCCAGCAGCTCACCCAGGCCCAGGCCAGCGGCCTGCCTCTGGCCCATATGGCCTTTCAGCTGGGGGCTGACGGCCAACTCCACGCCGCCGCCTCCTTACCGCCGGGGTGCCGGGGGGGCCTGATGCTGGTGGGGGGCGGCACAGCACCGGAGACGGGGAGCCCCCAGCCGGTGCTTCAGCAGATCCTCCGCCTGTGCGTCCAGCGGGACTTCCGGGGGGTGGTGCTGGACCTGGAAGTCCCGCCCACCCCATACCTGTGTAAGCTTATCTCCACCCTGGACCAGGCCTTGGAGGGGCAGAAGCGGGGGCTTTTCCTGCCGGAGGCCTATGCAGGCTTCTCCAACCGGGCCTTCCTCTACCTTTCCTCCGCCCTTTCCGGCGGGTCCCTCCAAAGGCGGCTGGCGGAGGTGGTGGGGAAATACGGCAAGGACCGTGTGGTGCTCTCCCTCCACCGCTCCTGCGAGGATTTCTACCTCCCCTCCCCGCAGGGGGTGGGCCATCCTCTCAGTCAGCAGGAGCTGCGCCAGCGCATGGCCCAGTTGGAGCCCAGGGTCTTTTTCTCCCAAGACCTGTGCGCCCACTACTTCACCTACATGAGCCGGGAGACCGGCGCACATTTCGTGCTCTTTGACGACGCGGTGAGCTTTGGCAAGAAGCTGGAGCTTGCCCGGGCGGCGGGCATCCCCCGCTGCTTTTTGCTCTATCCCGCCGTGGCGGAGTTCTTGCCGGAGCTCCAAGGGGCCCTGGGGGCCTGAGGAAAAAAGACCTGCCAGGAAACACTGGCAGGTCTTTTTGGTATCAATAATACTTTTTACGGTTCTTCCGCGCTGCCTCGGACTTTTTGCGGCGCTTCACGCTGGGGCTCTCGTAGTGCTCTCTTTTGCGCACTTCCGCCAGAACGCCGGACTTGGCACAGCTACGCTTGAACCGTTTCAGAGCGCTCTCAAGAGATTCATTCTCCCGCACATGGATTTCAGACATTTCCTTTTCCCTCCCTCCGAAGTGGTGGGTCATCCCACGCACCAAAAGGGCCATCGTTATATATGGCTTTAACAGTGGTATTATATGCAATTTTGGCGGCCTTGTCAAGGGAAAAAATCGACATTTGGCCAGGAAACTTCTCGTCCCCTTATTTCAGGATCAAATTCACCAGCTTATCCGGCACGTGGATGCACTTCACCAGGGCCTTCCCCTCCATGAGCTTGGCGATTTTGCTGTCCGCCTTCACCACGTCCAGGACCGCGTCCTGGTCGCTGCCGGCGGGCACGGTGACGGTGGTCTTGAGCTTGCCGCCCACCTGCACCGCAATGGTGACCTCCGCGGAGACGGTCTTGCTCAGGTCGTATTTGGGCCAAGGGGAGGTGCTGGCGAAGCCGTCAAAGCCCTGCTGCTCCCACAGCTCGTCCGCCAGGTGGGGGGCGAAGGGGGAGAGGAGTTGGAGCATGGTGTGGAACTCCCCTTGGTTGACGCCCTTGTCATAGAACTGGTTGGTCAGGCTCATGAGGGCGGCGATGGCGGTGTTGAACTTCATGTTCTCAATGTCGTCCCCCACCTTCTTGATGGTCTTGTGGAGGAGGGCCTCGTTCTCGGCGCTGTAGGCCTCCCCGGGCTTCACCTGGGGCACCAGGTTCCAAATGCGGTCCAGAAAGCGCTTGCAGCCCTTCACGGCGTTGTCGGACCAGGCAGCGGCCTTTTCAAAGTCCCCGATGAACATGATATACATGCGCATGGTATCCGCGCCGTACTGGGCCACCACGTCGTTGGGGTTGACCACATTGCCCCGGGACTTGGACATCTTCTCCCCGCCCTCGCCCAGGATCATACCGTGGCTGGTGCGCTTGCGGTAGGGCTCCGCGAAGGGCACCACGCCGATATCATAGAGGAACTTATGCCAGAAGCGGGAGTAGAGCAGGTGCAGGGTGGTGTGCTCCATGCCGCCGTTGTACCAGTCCACTTGGCCCCAATAGTCCAGGGCCTCCTTGGAGGCCAGGGCCTTCTGGTTGTGGGGGTCCATATAGCGCAGGAAGTACCAGGAGGAGCCTGCCCACTGGGGCATGGTGTCCGTCTCCCGCTGGGCAGGGCCGCCGCAGCAGGGGCAGGTGGTGTTCACCCACTCCGTCATGGGGGCCAGGGGGGATTCCCCGGTGTCTGTGGGCTCATAGCTCTCCACCTCCGGCAGGAGCAGGGGGAGCTGGTCCTCAGGCAGGGGCACCCAGCCGCACTTCTCACAGTGGACCAGGGGGATGGGTTCTCCCCAATAGCGCTGGCGGGAGAACACCCAGTCCCGGAGCTTATAGTTCACCTTGGCCACGCCGATGCCCTTTTCCTCCAACCACTTGGTGATGGCGGGGATGGCGTCCTTCACGGTGAGGCCGTTGATGAAGTCGGAGTTGACCAGAATCCCGGTTTCGTCCTTGGCGGTGAAGGCGGCTTTCTGCACGTCCTCCCCCCCGGAGACCACCTCGATGATCTCGCAGCCGAACTTTTTGGCGAACTCCCAGTCCCGGTCGTC
>CAJUCB010000010.1:38327-44200 GCA_910584805.1 uncultured Oscillospiraceae bacterium | reverse complement strand
CCGCCAAATCTTTGAGGCCATCCTGTCCTGTGGACAGGTATTCATTACGTAAAAGTTATGAACTCAAAAACTGCATTAAAAAAGCTGCGGGAACTGGTGGATGAGGACACCTTTGTATCCATCTTATCTCAACTGGCCGGGACAACGGTGTACTTTCCTGCAAACACGGAGTTCACCGACCTAGAAGAGCGCAACCTCTTGATACGGGATGACTTCTACAGCGGAGACTATGAGGTGGCCGATTTGGCTAGGAAATATGATTTAAGTATTTCCCGGGTATATAAGATCATCCAGGCAAGATAAACACTATTTTTTCACGTTCTTGGACTATGTTCCCTCAAAAGCCAAAGACAGCTCTAGCTCTCCTGTTTTTCAGGCTTCCTTCCCTCTTTCCAGGAAACATTACAACCAACAAAAAATTACTTTTAATTTATTAAATACTATCAATATCATAAAATAGATATCAATATTCGATATTATCTCACAAATTCATGAAAAATCCTATAATCATTGCTATATTCTACCGTAAAGGAGAGAGCAACTATGATTAGGATTTTACTTTCTACCCGACTTGGCGAACTGCGTTGGTCCCAAGCAGACCTGGCGCGCAAAACAGGGATTCGGGCATCCACCATCGGTGACTACTACAACGAAATGACCGACCGGATCAACCTGCGGCACTTTGAGTTGATCTGTAAGGCCCTAGACTGTGACCTGACCGATCTCCTCGTCTACGAGCCCGACGACACAGTCCAGTTGAAGTCCCGTACTGGTGCGCCCATCCAACGCAAGCCACCATCCAAAAAGTAAGCCAGCCACTGCGGCCCGGACGTCTACCGTCCGGGCCCTTTCCTATCTCCGCTTCCTCTTGACAAAAACCTCCTACAAGTGTAGAATCTAGACAAGAGAACTACAACTGTAGGAGGTTTTGCCATGAAAAAGCTTTCAGAACGGGAGTGGATGGTTCTGGGTACGCTGTGGGGCAGCGGCGGCGCCACCCTAGGAGCCATCACCCAAGCCCTACAGGAGGAGACTAATTGGAGTCGGAACACCGTGTTAACCTACCTCACCCGTATGGAGGCCAAAGGCCTGGTCTCCATTGACAAGGAGGGCTATCCCCGGCTATACCGGGCGGCCCTGGCCAAGGAGGACTGCCAGGCCCAAGCCAGGGACAGCTTCCTCCAACAAGTCTACCAGGGCTCTACCGGGGATCTAGTGGCAGCTTTTCTCCGGGAAAAACCCATCACCTCCCAGGAACGGGAGGAGCTCCGCCGCCTGCTGGATGAAATGGAGGTGTAGACCATGACGGATATTTGGTCCTTTCTCTTGCAGACATTGACAGCTTCCAGCGCTGCCGTCCTGCTCCTGCTGGTAAAGGCCATGTTCCGGGACAAGCTCTCTCCTCGCTGGCAGTTCGCCGCCTGGGGCATCCTAGCCCTGGTTCTGCTGTTCCCCGCAGGGCTGGGGGGACGCTACGCTCTGGTAAACTGGCCCGTCCTTCTGGAAGCCTTTAAGTCCTGGGCTACCGGGGACTATGGGAGCGTGACCCAAGTGTTGGCCCCCATTCCCCTGCCCAGTCTTACCCTTCCCACAACTGTCCTAGACTGGCTATATCTGTTTTACGTGGCTGGTGTCTTGCTCCTGTTCCTCCACTATCTCCTCTCCTACGCCCGCCTGCGCGTGGCCCTCCAACGGGAGACCGCGACAGAGGACCCCATGGTCCAGGCTGTCGCACAACGGTACTATCTACCCACCTGCCCTGTGATCCGGGTTCCGGGTCTATCCTCCGCCTTTGTCTGTGGGGTGTTCCACCCTGTTCTGGCTCTGCCTGCCGAAGTAGAGCCTGACGAGAAAGTAATCCTCCATGAACTGCTGCATTTGATCCACCGGGACGTGGCCTGGGGACTGGTAATCTGCTTTTTCCGCTGCCTCCATTGGTGCAATCCCCTCCTCTGGTTCTGCGCCAACCTAGCCCAAAACGATCTGGAAGCCCGCTGCGACCAGCGGGTGCTGGAACAACTGGAAGGGGAAGCGCGGCGGCAGTACGGGCACATCCTCCTATCCATGGCGGATGAGAAATACGCCCGGGCCCCAGGCACCTCTTCCATGGCCAACGGCTTGCGGAACATCCGCCGGCGCATCCAGTCCATTGCACGCTTTAAGATGTACCCAGCGGGGATGTCCCTGGTGTCGGTCTGTATGGTACTGGTGTTAGCTGCGCCGCTGCTGGTGGGGGCCAAGCAGGAGGTCACCCCAGCTTTTCACGCTCAGCCAAACAGTATCCATCGTATCC
This sequence comes from uncultured Oscillospiraceae bacterium, assembly GCA_910584805.1. GTDB lineage: Bacteria > Bacillota > Clostridia > Oscillospirales > Oscillospiraceae > Evtepia. The sequence goes on along the minus strand of CAJUCB010000010.1, from coordinate 41,907 downwards.
TTGCCCACGGCCGCACCCTCCGCTGTACCACCTACGCCGGAGCCCTGGATACCTATGCCAAGGCTTTTCTGGTAGGGGCTCCGGATTGTGACTACCAGACCTTTTTCTCCTATCTCTCCATCTGTACCCCGCTCTCTCAACAAAAAGCTCTGGCTGAGACTTACATGGATATCAAGAATCATGGTACAAAGTCTCCAATGCTGCCCGCTGATCCCGACACATTTAGCGGCAACTATGGATACCGGATTTACGACTTGGTTTCCGTAGGCGAGGAAAGTTATGAGGGAATTTTGGCCATTCCCCTGCTGGAACCACCGCCAGGAGAAAACTGGGTGGAATCTGGAGAATCCTGGATTGCCGTTCAAACTGTCCGTGCGGAAAAACAGGGAAATCGCTGGGTGGTCTTGCCCCAAGGGGACTTCTCTACGCTGGCTGGCCCTTGGCGGGTCGGTGGGCTTTATAGCCCCACAACCGTTTTCCCTTTCACCACCTACGAGGCCCAGGCAGGGGACTTCACGATCCATGTAAACTGGCAGACCATGTGCTATGTGGAGTCTATCCATCAAGATTCCTCCTACGGTTTCTCCTATCCTTATTTTAGCCTCACCCCTGAGCCTGACGGCAAGTTCACCATTTGGAGTAGCGAGGATGTAACCGCCACCTATACTGGCTCCCCAGAGCAGCGAAACCGCTATGACAGAATCAACTTATATGCCTATCCCAACTATCCAGACTCCCCCGCAGTATCCCTTCCAGACCCCAACGAAATTTCAAGTGAAAACGGTATTGAGGTCACGGAGAAGCGTATTGCAGGCGGTGAGCGTCTAAGCAAGGACTGGAAAAGTCCTCTGCACCTCTCCATGGGTTTTTGGCACGACCGCCAAGATTTCTCTATCCCGGACAGCTATACCATGCGCCTAAGCTTCAACGGAGAAGCCCCAGAAGAGCTGCTTCTCCTGCCAACGGAGGGAGGTGCCCCCCATGACTGAGCGCCAAAGCTACTATCGCGCCTTTTCCCGCATGGCCTGGGGCTATCTCTTCCTGTTTTTTGACATCAACCTCGGACCCGTCAGCATTTTGCCCCGCTTTGTTGGCTTTCTGATGTTTTTCGCCGCCATCCATGTCCTGGCCCCCAAGCAAAGAAGCCTCACCCTGCTGCGCCCCCTGTGTCTTTTGCTGGCGGCCTACTATCTGGTTCACTGGATACACTGCTGGTTCGGTATCCGCGTGGACGGTCACTTCCTCTTCCTGGATCTCCTAGTCGCGGCGGTGGAGCTCTATTTCCACTTCCAGCTTTTAACGGACTTGGCAGACCTTGCCCAGCTCTACCAACCATCAGGCAAGAACTTAGATCAAACGATCCTGAACCGGCGGACGGTGCTTGTGCTCTTGACTACCCTAGGCAACCTTCTCACGTTCCTTTTCCCAAACCTCTGGAAGAATTCGCTGCTCTCCCTGGGGCTTCTGGCGTTTCTCTCCTTCCTCGTGGCCCTCTTCGTCATGACCGCACTATTTTCCCTGCGGCGGTGCTACTGGGAAGCAACAGACGCTCCCTCATAAAATTGTCGCTCCATTGCAGTTCCCCCTTCACCATTTCTTAATCAAAACTCGATAGATTCTTAAACTCCTGTTTGCTAACCTAGGGGATAATAGAAGCTATCTTGACATTGGGGGAACCTATCATGCACCACATTCTTACCATCGGCATCGACCTCATCTCCGCTGTCCTTATTCTTTTTCCCATCGTAAGTGTGTTTCTGTTCTTCTCCCATCCCCGAAGTTTGAAGTGGACAGCCCTGTCCACGCTGTTCCTGCTCTATCTCTGTGCCGTTTTCTCCGCAGTGGGGTTTCCCTCCATCTGCACCCTGACCTTCGATCCCTCCATCCACTGGCTTCCCCTTGTGGATGTGTTCAGCGATCCCATAAGCTACTTAAAAAATTCCGCTTTGAATATTCTTCTCTTCGTACCCCTTGGCATCCTTCTGCCCATACTCTGGGGGGACCATCGTTCTGCGAAGAACATCCTCGCCTGGGGCCTTGGCCTATCCCTGACCATTGAATGCCTGCAACTGTTCACCCTCCGCCTCACAGATGTGGACGATCTGCTCATGAACAGCTTAGGGGCTATATTAGGATACTACCTATCCAAAGTCCTTTTGACACCAGCGCAACCAACGGAAAACCCAGTCCACAGCCGTCGATACCGACGTCCCCTTGCCCTCCTGGCCCTTGCACTTCTGCTCATGTTTACCATTCAACCCTTGCTCTCCAGCGCGATTTGGGAAGTTCTCCTGGACTCCCCTCTGTGGGAGTCCATTCGATAGTATTCCTACAAACCTGAAATCTTCCTGTGCATCAGAACGTATACCTGTAAACGCTTCTTGTCCAGTCTCTAACTATCACCAAAAAGGCGTAGCCATCTTCCTTCCGAATGGGCTGCGCCTTTTCTATTTAGGCATAAAATAGTGAACAAACCTACCCTTTTAATCTTGCGTTTTTTGTTGAAAAAGTGTATTATACTACCTGCGGATAGAGTCAATCTAAGGGGCCCTATCCTATTGTTGAGTTATCTTTGCCAGCCCCCTGGCAAATCCTCTGTAGCGGCACCCAGCTCGAACCCCTGTGCCGCTGAGAAAAGAAGGGAGAGAAGCAATTTTGAGCAGGTTGAGTATTACCCCCTGGGAAAATTCTCAGCGGACTGTGGACGACCTATACGCAGATATGGAGCGGCGCATCTCCGCCGCCCCCTGCGGGAACTGTCCCGTAGAGCTCACCAGTGCTTTCCTGAAGCTCTGCTTAGCCCAGAGCTGCGGGAAATGCGTCCCCTGCCGCATCGGCCTGGACCGTCTGTCCGCCATGTTAGACCGTCTGCTGGACGGCAACGGCAGCGAGGAAGATATGCAGACCATCCTGCGCTCTGCCCAGTCCATCGTGGACAGCGCAGATTGCGCCATTGGCTTTGAGGCCGCCCAGATGGTCCTGGACGGCTATGTGGCGTTCCATGACGACTACCTAGCCCACATCGAACAAGGCAGCTGTACTGCCAACTTTAAGAGCGTTCCCTGTGTGGAGCTGTGCCCCGCCCATGTGGACGCTCCTGGCTACATATCCCTGGTAGGCGAAGGACGGTATGACGACGCAATCCGTCTCATCCGTAAGGACAACCCCTTCCCCTCCGTCTGCGCCTTGGTGTGCGAGCACCCCTGTGAAAGCCACTGCCGCCGTTCCATCGTGGACGCCCCCTTGAATATCCGCGGCATCAAGCGCTTCGCTGTGGAGCACTCTGGGGACGTACCCGCGCCCCCCTGCGCACCTCCCACAGGCAAGCATGTGGCCATCGTTGGCGGCGGCCCCTCCGGTCTGACCGCCGCCTATTTCCTGTCCCTGATGGGCCATAAGGTCACTGTCTTTGAAAAGAAACCGAAGCTGGGCGGGATGCTCTGCTATGGCATCCCCCTCTACCGGCTCCCCGGTGAATATCTGAGACGGGACATCAACTGCATCCTCTCCACTGGCGTGGAAACCAAGCTGAACTGCCAGGTAGGCGTAGACGTGACCATAGAAGAGCTACGCCGGGAGT